>CAYSWQ010000004.1:5701-55220 GCA_964434885.1 uncultured Methanosarcinales archaeon
ACGGCAAAGGTCGCACCAGCACCTAGTCCAAAGCCATCTACAACTCCACAACAACCAACCTTAACTAGTGTTCCAGCCCAAACTAAGTTTGAAACTGGAGAAAGGATTGTATATTGTAAAGGGGGAATGTGGGAAGCTTGTGGACAAGTTAAAAAAGGAAATATTGTAGAAATAAAAACCAAACATATTGGTACACGTACTGGAAAATATACTGGAGAAGATTCTACTTGGATTCATTTAGAAATGCATGATGGTAAGAAGTTAAAAATACCAAAAAGCGACGTTGACTTTTTTGAATCAAAAAGAATTGGGGTTTCAGTTTCTATTGATCAAGGTACAGTTGTTAAATTAAGAACTAAAGGAAAATCAGAAGTCGTAGGTACTTTTGATGGCGAGACTGAATTGATGATTTTCATCAAAGATGGAAAAGGTAATGTTAGATCTATTCCAAAAACTAATGTAGATTATTCTACACTTAAACAACATGGTGTTTCTGCATCGATAAAAAAAGGAAGTTATGTTGAAATTTATACTCCGGGTGGAACCCGACATGTGGGAAAATATGATGGAGAAACAGACAAACTCATTTATTTATTGGATAAAAATGGAAAAAGATTGCCTCCACTTCCTAAACAAAATGCTGATTTGAAAACCATCAGACAATATGGTGTTTCTTCGGATGTGAAGAAAGGAACACATATTGATTTCCGTAGCAAGAATGGACAAATTAGGTTTAGGGGAAAATATGATGGAGAGACTGATGAGATAATCTATTTGCTAGATAAAAATGGAGAGAGAAAATCAATTCCTAAACGAAGTGCTGATTTGAAAACCATCAGACAATATGGTGTTTCTTCGGATGTGAAGAAAGGAAGTAAAATTGAACTAACTACTAAAGGGAAGAAAAAATATGTTGGTACATACGAAGGCGAAGATACAACACACATAATAATTAAAGATAAAGATGGAACACATCGAATAGCAAAAGACAATACTAATTTTAAGACGGTAAAAACTGAATCAACTAAAGGGAAAACAAGTACGACGGATGAATTGGCTCAAGCTCGGAAAAAGGCAACAAGTAAATCAGAACCAGAAATTTGTACGATTTCTACAGGTATGGCTACTGGATTGGATCCTAATTTGATGAATTGGGTTGGGCAAGCTGCTTGTGGGTGTAATTGTCCAACTAGTACGGCTAAATCTACACCTAGTAAAAAGGTAGAAACTGAATCGTTGTATGATGGTTACAGTTATGATGCAGCAAATAATGCTTATGTTAAAAAAAGTAGAATTTGGTTTGATGATGTAGTAGAAAAAGGAGATCCAAAATTTTCTTCATTAGAATCTAAACGATTAAAAGAAAAAGCTAGAACATCTGAATCTGATATAATGGCATCTACTCCAAGAGCCAAAGGAGTGGGTGAGGCTGATACTTTAGCTGTGACACCTGGGGCTAAAAAGAAAGTGGGAGAGGCCGATACTGTGGCATCTATTCCTGGTGCTAGAAAGAGTGTTGGGGAAGCTGATACTTTAGCTGTGACACCTGGGGCTAAAAAGAAAGTTGGTGAAGCTGATACTGTGGCATCTACTCCTGGTGCGAGGGTAGTTTCTGATGCAGATACTTTGGCTGCTACCCCACAAGCAAAAATCCCAATAGCCACAGGCAAAATCAAAGCAACTCAAGAAAGAATAGTCTTATTGTCTTCTAGTGGAGCTAAATATAGAACCACTGTATTAGATTTTAATGGGAATAAATACTTTTTTGATTTGGAAGAAGGTTGGGTGAAAATGGTGGGCTTTGAAAAAAGACCAGTCATTAGTGAACAATTAATAAAAAAACTTGAAGGGTCGATAGATTTAACACAAACTAAACTAATTGAAAAAGGAGAAGTGATTAATTTACGTTCTGTTTATACTCCTAAAAAAACTACGGGAAGTTTGGTGGGAAGTGAAATAGTTCTTCCTGATGGAAGTAAGAAAAATGTAGGTTATCATATAGGAAAAGGTACTTTTGGAGATGTTTATTGTTTAGAGATTGTTCCCCCTTGTAAACAAGTAATAAAATTCCCATATCTTCAAAAAGGAGTGAGTAATGCTGATTCAAGAAGAATTTTTCAGGAAGAAATTGCAATCACTAATCAATTAGATGAAGCAGGGGTTAGAGTAGCTAAAATACGTAGTTCCGAGGGAGGAGTTTTGATTAAAGATTTTGTAGAAGGAGATACACTGTGGGATTTGAAGGCAACAGGTAGAAGATTGAGTAGTGAACAATTATCGGGTTTGGAGATTTTCTGGAAAAGTGTAAGGAAAGAAGGAATTCATATGGATGCAACCATTTCAAATTTAAAATGGTTAGAAAAAGAAAAAAAATGGGTAATCTTTGATGCTGGTCCCCGTGGTCATCCAGGTAATGATTGGCAAATTCGTTTAAATTGGTTACCTCCAGCAGAATATGAAAAGATAGTTAAGAATATCTTAGGGCAAACTCCAAAAACAGCGGCTCGTCAAATCCCAGTTACTCAAGCAGAACTAGATAAGGTATTAGACTTATTGAAAGCTGCGAGATCAAAAAAACCGATACCAAAATCGTTGGAGAATATTTTGGAAGGGGTTTCCCCTTTAGCAGCCAGCCAATACCATGTCGTAGCCAATTTGGAAAGGAAAACATCCAACCTAGAAAAAATATTATTTGATGAAGTAGAAAAAATCCTTCGAGAAACAACGAGAATAAGTTCTAAAAGTGCAGCTAAAAGTGAAGATATTGGAACAGCAATAAAGAATTACAAAGCCTATTATGCAGTTGGAGACTTTACTAGAGGTGATACTGAATTAGCTAGAGCATATCTCTTAGCCGATAGGAAGTCTTTATTTTTGGGTAAAGAACTTAGAGCTAAGCACAATTCATTAAGTAAAATAGATGAATTGGCCAGGGAAGTTAAAGTTAGTACTAGAGGAAATCAAAGAATTTATAATTTAAAAGGAAAGGAATTCGTTTATGATTCTAAGAAAGGTTGGATTAGACCAGGAGTTGATTCAGATCTGGCATATGTTTTAAAGAAAGAAGAAGACATTTTAACTACTGCTAGAAACCAAGTTAAGCTGGAAGAATTATTGAAAGCAGAGAAAACACCAAAGAAAAGAACTGTTTCTGATGTTAGTTGTGAATTACCATTGCCAGTAGCTCGAGCAATCCATGGTTTAGCTTGTGGAAGTGTGGCGGAAACAGCTAGTACTGCTGCTAAAAAAACTTCTACTGCTGTTGAAGGACCAATAGATTTGCGTCAGACTTACACACCTCCAGGAACAACTGGGCAATTAGCTGGAAGAAAGATAGTGTTGCCAGATGGAAGTACACAAACTTTGGGGAAATACTTGGGTAGTGGTCATTTTGGGGAAGTATATTGTTTAGATAATACTTGTAAGAAAATAATAAAATTACCTCATGGTAAACATAAATCGTTGGAAGAAACTATTCTGACGTTTAAAGAAGAAGTTGCTAATTCTGATGCGTTAGAAAGATCTGGGCGAAGAGTAGCTAAGATTGAAGCTGGACCTAACCATAACTATTTGATTAAAGAGTATGTTGAAGGTACCCCTTTATCTGAAATGAATAAGATAACGGGAGAACAGGCAAAAGATTTAGAAGATTTATTGGTTCAGGCTCGAAAAAGTAATATTGAATTAGATGGAAATATGGATAATTATTTCTGGTCTGCTAAAGAAAAAAAATTCATCTTGATTGATACTGGCTCAAGAAGTTCTGTAGGCACAGATTGGAAATTATGGTTTAATGAAAAATTGGGTTCGCAAGCAGTTGATCATTTGATAAGTCAAGTTTATACTGGTTCTAGAAAAGTATTACCCAAAAAAAGTGGAATAGTATTGAGTCAGCAAGATTATAATAAATTTATTTCAACACTTGATGAAGCAATAAAAAATCGTCGTTATGATACAGCAGAAGTTTTGTTGGGACATATTTCACCAGAACTATTAAGAGAGTTTAGAGTTAATCAACGTTTATTTGGTTCGGTTTCTGATTCTTCTAGTAAATTGTTATTTCAAGAATTAAAATTATTAATTGGTGGTTCTGTAGATATTAAACCAGTAGTTAAAGGACAAAAAACAAATCTTGATGAAGTATCCAAAGCAATCAATGAATATAGATATTTGGAAAGAAATGGTTTAGACTCAACTGAATCCTATAAGAAAGCAGTGGCATTGGCAGACCAATATTCTCCTGGAATGGGTAAAAAGATTCCAACATCATATCCATTGACAAAACAAGCAGAATTAGCTGCAAATGTAAAAATTACTACCAAAGGAGATAAAACAATTTATACTTTAGCTGGGAAAGATTTTGTTTATGATGGGGAGAAATGGGTAAGGGATGGTTTCTTTGCTAGGATGTTTGGTGGCAAAGCCAATGAGAAAGGAATTGCAGCTTTAGATGCAGCTAGAGAAAAAGCGAAGTTGCAACAGAAATTGAAAGGAGTAAAAACACCAGCAGTTAAAAAACCTGTTGTGCAACCGAAAGCAAAAGGATGTGATATAAGATTACCTGCCCCATTACCACAAGCGATTTATGGTTTAGCTTGTGGAAGTGTGGCGGAAACAGCAGCTAAATCTGGGACTGTAAGTAAAGTAAAAAGTAGTACACCTGCTAAAGTTCTTCCTTTTGATCAGACAAAAATTAGAACTCCAGAAAGTGTAGTTACTTCTGTAACTAATTCCCAATTGAGTGTCTTTCTGGGAACTTCAGATAAAAAAGTTAGAACTGGATTGAGTTATCGGGCTCAGTTAATTGAAAATGGAGATCTAGATGAAGCGAGATTATTAGATTTTAGTTTATTTGACATTGAAGTTAAACGATTAGGTAAAGGAGATGTTAAGAAAGGTAGAGAGTTGCTGAAAAAGAAAGCAGCTACTTTGCCAGAAGGAGATTTGAAGAAATTAATTAATGAATATCTTAGAACTCAAGGAGATGTTAAAAAAGATACTATCTATCAAGCGTTGGTTCGGAAAACTGAAATTAAGACTACAGTAACTAAAAAGGTCGGTACTAAAGCAGATGAAACTATTCCCATAACAGATGATATGATTATTAAGCCTACTGCTAAACCACCACCCCTTCCTGCTGATGCTCTTAAATTACCAACACCGAAACGGACTGCGGAAACAGTTGCTTTGAAAACTAAAGATGGAGTTAAGTATGATGCTACAGTTTATAATATTGAAGGTACAAAATATTATTTTGATAAAGATAAAGGTTGGCAGAAGAAATATTTCTTTGGAGGTTTAGATGTTGATGAAGTTGGGTTGAAGAAACGTCTTGCTGCTGCGAGGAAGACTTCTACTAAACCATTGGCACCTAAACGAACCACAGAAACTGTTGCTTTGAAAACTAAAGAAGGGGTTAATTATGATGCTGCGATTTATGATATTGAAGGGAAAAAATATTATTTTGATAAAGATAAAGGCTGGCAGCAAAAGTACTTCTTTGGTGGGTTAGATGTTGATGAAGTTGGGTTGAAAGGACGTTTGAATGAAGCAAGGATTAATTCAATAGTTGTGCCGAAGAGACCAGTGGTTTCTACAGCAGATGAAGTTATTCCTGTAACAGAAAGTATGATTATTAAACCTACTCCTAAGCCAACTGCTAAGCCTCCTCCAATACCTGAAGATACGTTGAAAAAGGCGGATGAAGTTATTCCTGTAACAGAAAGTATGATCATTAAACCTACTCCTAAGCCAACTGCTAAGCCACCTCCAATACCTGAAGATGCTAAGGCTGCAGCTAAACCAACGGCAACTAAGAAAACAGATGAAACAATTAGTGTAACTGACGAAATGATTTTGGAAACTACTCCAACTAAATCTACAGTAGCAGAGAAACCTGCGGCTGTGCCTCCCCCTACTCCTAAACCAACTCCAAAACCTGCTGCTAAGCCAGCTGTGAAAGCAGATGAGGCTGCTGTTTCAACATCCAGAAAAGATGTTCAAATCACTGAATCACATACTGGTTCCGATGGAAAAGAATACACATATGATGTATTGAAAGGGAAATGGACTGATGAAAATATTCCAGCTGCAATTAAGAAAGAATTAGATGCTGTAAGAGCAAAAAGTGCTGCTAAACTTGAAGAAGTGATTAGTGCTACTAAGCCAGCTCCTAAAAAAGTACAAACAAGAACTGCCACAGATACTTCTGCTTCACAAGCAACACCAAGAAAAAGAACACCTAATGATGCTAATCCGGGGTTAACTATTCAACAATTGGATGGAGAATACTATATTCTAGATGATGGAAAATGGAAGTGGGAACAGTATGTTGATGGAGAACTGATGGATGTTAGTCCAGAGTTAAGTAAAGCTCTCAACTTACAAAGAAAATCTCAGTCCATTAGATTAAAAACAAAGATTGCTGATCCAGTAGCAGATACAGTAGATACGGTACGGAAATCAAAGAGATATGAGGGTTCTCCAATTTACAAGATTGGAGGAGATAAATATTATTTGGGGAAGGACGGTAAAACTTGGTATAAAAAAGGCCTGATCGGATTCTTAGATAAAAAAGTAGATGATGATTTTCAAGCCGTTCTGGATTATGCCCATTTAAGGCAAAGTGGAAAAATACCTAAACCAACTGATTTAAGTGATATAGTGGTGCAAACAAAAGCAATGCAAGGATATTCTGGTTCTCCAGTAGATATACGGGTTTACCAAATGGATGGAAGACAATATATTTTGTTTCCAGATAATTACAAATTGTTAAACCCGAATCAAGGGGAATGGGGAGGTCCGGGATGGTATGCTTACGACCCAGATGTAAAATTATACCAAATTAGACATATTGACCAATATCCTGACTTTAAAAGTACTAAATTGAGATTGGAAAGGTTTAGGGCGAATGAAGCTGCGAAACCTAAGGGCAAAAAACCAGTTGTTAGGGGGGTTGCTCCTGCTCCAATTGTAGTAGAATCTCCAATTAGGTTACCATCTAAGACAGCCGATAGGCTAAGAAGCACGCCTGCTGCTGCCCCAGTTGAGAATATTAGATCAGGAAAACAAGGAGTAGTTGCAGTTGGAGATTTACATGGAAGTTATGATAATTTATTTGACGATATTAATAGACAGATTACTGCTTTTGATTCTTCCTCAACACAAAGAATCCTCACTGGAAACAGGAATGATCCTACAACTTGGAAGTGGGCCGGAGGAGATGCCACTATTGTTCAAGTAGGAGATATTTATGATCGAGGAGAATTTGGATCATTATTGAGAACTACTTTTAATCGATTAGATGATGAAGCAAAAAAATCTGGAGGAAGAGTAATTCGGTTAATGGGCAATCATGAATTGTTTTTTATCGAGGAAGGAAGAAATATAATAAACTATGCTGATCAAAAGGAAGTGGCCAATTTTGCTGCTCGGTACGCCAAAAAACACGGCGTACAATTGGATGAATTTGAGGCAAGATTAAAATATATTGCAGAAGTAAAAAAAGGCATTTTAGAAGATATCGCCGCCGGTCGATTGCATGCCAGTGCGGCAGTTGATGGAGAATTATTTACTCATGCCGGAGTTAGTTTAAGAAAATTCCCTAACTGGAAAGGCAAAACCGCTTCGGAAATATCAGCCGATATTAATAGTAGATTTAAGAAAGCAGTCAAATCATACCAAGAGAGTGGAAATTATAAAACAGCTTTTAATGATCCAATCTTTGATATCGGTAAATCTAGAGGAGGAAAAGCCGATCAAGGAGGTATATTCTGGCTAGATAGTGTCGAAATCAGGAAATCTTCAGATTGGGATTTGGGATTTAAGCAAATAAGAGGACATGAAGCAGATGTATCTACAAAGACGAAAGGGATTAGGACTGAAAGAACAGAAAATGTAATTACAGTTGATGTTGGTAGAACTCAATCTTATGGAGGAGGAAAAGGTGCTTATTACAATAAAAGACCAGCGCAGGCGAAAAAACCGGCTGTGCAGCCGAAAGCAAAAGGGTGTGAATTACCAGCTTCAGTGGCTAGGGCCGTTTATGGTTTGGCTTGTGGGAGTGCTGTGAAAAAAACAAGTACAGATAGGGTTTATCAGGCAAGAAATGCTGCAGTGGTAATTAACGAAAAAGGAGATGATTATGTTTTTGAATTAGCAGGGAGAGGTTTTGTTTATGATGCTAATAAAGGATGGGTCAGGGATGGTTTCTTTGCACGAATGTTTGGAGGGAAAGCCTCACCAAAAGGAATTAAAGAACTGAATAAGGCAAGAAAAGAAGTTAGAATATCTAGAACTACTTTTACCTTAGATAAGAAGAAATATGTTTATGATGCCAAAACTAGATCGTGGAAACAAAAACGTTGGTGGTGGACTGACAAAAAAATTACAAATAAAGACGCAGAATTTTCAAAATTAGAAAAACAAAAAAGACAAGAGATTTTTACTAATTTCCAATATGAAGGAGATGAAGTAATGGGGGCGATGGCTCAAGAGTATCCTGAATTAAGAGCTTTATTCGCGGCTGATGCAGGGGTTGGAGAAGGCTACACCATTCAACAACATACTAAAATGGTTTTTGATTTATTTGAACAACATAGAAGTATTTTAGCAACTGTTCAATCCCCCAAAGGAGTTGATTTGGAAAGATTATTCCCTGCAATGCTTGCTTTACATGATATTGGTAAACCAGAAGCCATAGCAAAAGGAACAAAACATTTACAGCACCAATATACTTTACCCATTTTAGAAAAAACTTTGAAAAAGATGGGTTTTGGTCAGGCGGAAATTGATTTAGCTAAAAACTTAGTACGCCATGATACCTTAGGCGATTTAGCAACAGGAAGAATATCTACAATAGATGCTTTTGAAAAGTTGAATAGTTTAGCTAAGAGTAGTGGAATGGAAGCTGATGAATTCTTAAAGTTACAACAACTATTCTTTACTAGTGATGCAGCTTCTTATGCTTTTGTAAGACAGCAATCTTTTGTGCAAAAAGGTAATCTTTTAGTTCCTAAAAGCAAAGATTTCGAAACTTTGAGAAAAATGATGGAAATGAGAGGAGTAGATGATTTCAGTAAAATGACTGGAACTCAATTGCACTCTTGGGTTGCCCAACCCTTAGTGCGTAAATCTATTTTGGGTTCTTCTACCAAAACCAGAGAAATTGGACATGTTCCTGGATGTTGTCATGAAAAAATTGCTTTTGAGATACCAGAAAGCTTAAAAGCCGATACTTTACCAGGCGCAATTGATAAAATTAGACAAGCACAACAAGCAAGCATAGATACAAAATTAGGAAAAGCTTACCATCAAATAAGATCTTCTAATCCTCAAACATTTTCCCAAAAAAGTTTAGAAGAAATTATTGAAAATTTAGATACAATGTTAGATAATAATTTTGTTCATGGAACAAGCTATCGAACTTTGCCAGGTTTGAAACGGGCGAAACAAACAATTGGTAGTCCAGCATTACTTCCTACTGGGGCTTTGAAAGAAGCAGGATTGGCGGCAGGAGGAGGAGAATTAGGAATTGGAGTGGTGGGAGAATCAGCACTAAACATTAGAAAATTATCTGGTGTTAATTACTTTGATAGTAACTTAGATACAACTTATCATTATTCCCGATTAAGGGGTGGATATGATATAGGGGAATCCCAAGAAAGAATTAGTAAATTGGAAAAATTACTTAAGCAATACCAGGGAGCTGGAACTAAAAGTGGAGAAATCAGAAGTCAAATCATGGGGACATTATACAATGATTTTGAAATTTTTGATACAAGATTATTGATGGATAGACAGATAGAAACAGCTAAATCAACCATACAAAGAGAAAAAACTTTTTTGCAGCAAGCAACAGGATATTCACCTTTAGAAATTAGATTGATAAAAGAGGGAAAACCAATAATTATTACTGATGACCGAATAGTTACTCCATTAGCAGGGCAAATTGGAAGTATTCGGGGAGAAATAACAGTTACTGGAAGGGTTGATTTGAACAATCCAGCAGTGGGTGTGTTCGTAGAAAGAGCTGAAATTCCTGAGATTAGAGCTTATATGCAAACCGAATTAGGAGTGAATAATCCTAATTTAATAAGTATTGAATCATATGATTTATTGAATTCAATATTAGATTCTTATCGAATGGAAATTGGAGGGAAAAAATTAAGTCCAGAACAATTAAGATTGGAACTTAAAAACGATCCCGATGGTTTGAGAGTTTGGCTTAAACAACAATTAAAAAATTATGTGGCGGCAATGAATTAAGTTAAAAACATTTAAATAAATTGAAAAAAATATAATAAAATGGTAGTAAATTTGCAATTTGTGCTTTTATCAATTGAAGCTAAAACCAAAACAAGAAATGAACCGAGTTCAACTTATTTTATTCTTAAATTTAAGAACAACATAGGTTCTATTTTTGAACAAGAAATAAAATGTTTAGTTACTTTAGAGGATTTGATTAAAAAAAGTTATTTTGATAAAACAATCATTGAAACTGCTAAATTGTTTAAAGAGATGGATAAACAAAAGAATAAAGAATGGTTGGCAGAATGGGTTAAATTTACTGAACAAGTGATTGCTGTTTTTCAAAATAATACAAAAGTTAAAGTAGAAATTTCTTATTAGTACTACTCTTTAGAAGTTAAATTTTCGAAAGATTTATAAATCTCCCTTAGAATTAATTTTTATGAGAGAGAAATACCTTGGTTCCATATTGGGTTTGGCTGTCAATGATGCATTAGGAATGGCTACTGAATCAAAAACTAAAGAAGAAATTAAGGCAGAATTTGGTATAGTAAAAGATTATAAAAAGGGTTACTTGCCAACAGGAAGTTATACAGATGATTCTCAACAAACAATAATTCTGAGTGATTCTTTAGTGAAAAATAAAGGATTGGTTATTGATGATTATTTTAATTCTTTGCGTTTGCGAACAGATATGGGGAGGGGAATTGGTCCAAGTTTAATAAGACTTTTTACAGGTGAAAAAAGAAACCCTTATCCATCTAATGGATTGGCAATGAAGATTGCCCCAGTAGCTTTATTTTATCGAAATCAGCCAGAAAATATTAATCCAACAATTGAAAAATTGGGTAAATTGACACATCCTCATTCGGGTTCGGTAGGAGGGGCCGTAGCAATAGCCCAAGCAGTCAATTATGTTATTCAGCACAACCACACTTCGTTTGACCAAAATGAATTTTTGACAAGAATAATTGAAAATGTGGAAGAATACGATGATAAATTAGCTGAAATGATAAGAAAAAACAAAACCATTGAACGAATGTCGGCAAGTGTATATGCTTCAGTTCCCAACGCATTGTTTACATTTTTAAATAATCCTTCTGATTTTGAACAAGGTTCCATAGAACTAGTAAATTCCGGAGGAGATACAGATACCAAAGCTTCAATGTTTGGAGCAATCTCTGGGGCATACAATGGAGTAGAAAGTATTCCTAAAAGATGGGTTTTAGGTTTGGAAAATGGAAATGAAGGAAAGGATTATTTGGAAGAATTAGCTGTTAAATTGTATGCTGGCAGTCAATCGGAAAAAAAAGGTTTTTTTAAAAATCTAATGAGTAGGCTCAATTCTAAATAAAAAGCTTCATAAAATTTATAAATTAATTTCTTAATTAGGTTTGAATGCAAAAGAAAAGTATTTTATTTGTGTTTTTAGTAATATTTTCTTTATTTTTAACTAGTTGTAATTTAAAAACACCCACTGGAGGGGCAGTGGTTGACAAATGTAATTCAATAAAAGGAATAAATAAAAATAGTTGTTATCTAGATACTTTGCAATGTAGTAAAATTACTGATTCAGAAATTAGGGATTCTTGTGTGGCTGAATTAGCACAAAAGAAAAAAGATATTAGTATTTGTAGATTGATAAAAACAGAAAAGATTAAAGGTTATTGTCAAGAAACTATTGCCGAAATAAAAAATGATGTTTCTATCTGTAAATCAATTAAAGATATTTATTGGAAGAATAATTGTTATTATCAATTGAGTTTAAAAAATAATCAAAGCAAAACTTGTTTAGATATTTCAAGTAAATCGCAACAAATAGATTGTTTAAAAAAGGTTGCCCTTGCTACTCAAGATGAAACGGTTTGTAAATTACTAGGACCTGAAGAAAGTCAACCTTGTTATTATCAAATTGCTAAAAAAACCAACAATATTTCTGTTTGTAAAATGATTGAAAACAAATTAAATAGAAATAATTGTATATTTGGAGTTGCTAAAAGAACAAAAAATTTGAATACTTGTAATGAAATTTCTAATAATCAAATTAAAGATAAATGTGTAAGTATGGTTAAATAAAAGAAAAATAATTTTATTTTTTATTCCAAGTATATTTTCTTATTTTGGTTGTTCCGGTTGCTTTAGCGGCCCCACCATATCCACAACTGCTACATTTTTTCTTTCTAATATGGTAACTGTGAGATCCACATCTACGACAGTTGATATGGGATTTCTTTCCGCTTCTTCTTCCTTGACTTGGTGTTCCTTTGGTCATTTTAAGCTGGTGAGATGGTTATAATTGTATCTCCCCTAATGAAAACATTCCCTAGTTTTCTTTTTAATACTTTATTTCCAGTTCTTACTCTTACTGGCTTACCATCAATTTCTTTTTCTACTTCTTCTAAAACATGTTCTTCTGCTTCTTCTAGCACCATGTTAATATGAATATCAAAAGCTTTTAATCTACCAATATATTGGTGTCCATTTTTTAAATCAACCATGACATTTTTATTTCTGGATTGGTTTAACATATCCAAAGGTCTTGAATTTTCTTCCATTTTAATATCCCCCTAATGAGTTAATTAATGTCTTCAAACGGCGGCTGTTATTTAAATCTTACGAAAAATTTTATGTTTTTCGGAAGATACTAGAAACTTGGTTTCTTTGTATCTTACGGAATTTCACTATTTTTTAACACGATCTAAGAATTCTTTTACTCTTGAATGTCCAGTTGGCTTAGCTTCTGGACCCAAAGAATAATATATCTTTTCTACTGTTTTTCCCCAAGAAAAATCGCCCTCTTCAACTTCAATTTTGTTTAAGTTGATTTCTTTTAAAGTAACTCCTTTTCGTAAATGATAATAAATACTTCTTTGACTTACTTTGGCAAAAACTTCATTGTAAATCTTACTAATTTGGTAGCCGTAACCTTTGCCAATAAAATAGAGAATCTCTAAAATGTTCTGTCTAATGGCACTTTGACAAGGTCTTCCTTTCTTCATATACTAATTAAAAAGAGAAATTCTTTTTTATATCTTTCTTTTTTTATCAATAGTTCCTAAAAATTTATATATTTCGATGAAATTTAGTTTCTTGGTGGTCCAAAATGAAATCATTTGTCTTAGTAAGTTTGTTGTCTTGTGATGAAAAAAAAGTTTTAGATGAATTAAAATACTTAGAAGAAGTTAAAAGTGGTTATATTTTGTTTGGAGAATGGGATATTTTAATAGAATTAGATATTGGAGAACCAGAAAGATTAGGTGCTTTTGTAATGGAAAAAATTCGTTCTCGGGAAGATGTTAAATTAACTAGTAGTTTAATTGTGGCAGGTCGATGAGTAGGAAACCAATCCCAAAACGGAAGCAGAAAGAAATAGCTCGCGAAAGAATAACAACATTATTTCAAGAAGCAGAAAAGGTTTATTCTAAAAATAAATCTCTTAGTAATCGCTATGTTACTTTAGCGAGAAAAGTAGCAATGAAAGTTCGATTAAGGATTCCTGGTGAATTAAAAAGAAAATTCTGTAAACATTGCCATAAGTATTTGAGATCAGGAGATAATTGTAGGGTTCGTACGCGGGAAGGGAAATTGGTTATTTATTGTTTAGAATGTAAAAAGTATACAAGGGTTGTGTTGAAGAAAAAAGAAAAAAATTAACCTTTGATAATTGTTTGTTCTGCTTCTGGACCTACTGAAACAATTCTTGGTTTTGCTCCAGTGTGCTTAGCTAAACAATCAATAGTTTCTTGTACAGTTCCAGGTAATTGTTCATATACTCGACAATCTTGAAAATCTTCATGCCAAGGACCAAATCGCTGGTAAACTCCAGTTTGGTTGTAATTAATATCTTCTCCATGATTAATTGAAGTGGTCTGTTCATTTTTTCCGTTTTCGTAAGCAACTCCTAATTCAATTTTATCAACACCCACCATACAATCCGCTTTTGTTAGAATGACGTTTGGTCCATTAACCCATAAGGCGTGTTTTAAAGCCACCAAATCTGTTCTTCCAATCCTCCTGGGTCTTTCCGTGGTGGCCCCGTATTCATTAGCAGCTAATCTAATACCAACTCCTTTCATGAAGGAATCTTCATGATTAATCAAATCTCTGCCTGAATATTCTGCTTCTTCGAAAGGTTTCTTATGCGCATTTCCATTATCTTGAGCACAATATTCTTCTGATTTTTTACCACCATATTCTGTGGGGAAAGGTCCATTGCCCACCCTAGTCATAAATGGAAATTTAACTATCCCTAAAGTCAAATCAATATCTTCAGGAAGTAAACCAACTCCTTTAGCTAGCCCAATTCTTGAAGGGTCACTACTAGTAACAAAAGGTTTAGTCCCATAATCAATACTTAATAAAAGTCCTTGTGCCCCTTCTAATAATATTCTTTGATCATCTGCTTTTGCTTTTCTTAGTAAGGTGTCGGTATCACAAACAAAATCTTTTATTCTTTGATAATATTTTAGTTGCTCTGCCACAATCTGATCTATATCTAAATTTAAATGGTGGTGATGTTCTGTTTGTACTCTTCTCAATTTTTTTACAAAATTATCTACGTCTGCCAAATCCCCAACTTGGATATCAAATCTGGCAACTTTGTCAGCATAAGCTGGACCAATCCCTCTTCCCGTAGTTCCTATTTTTCCTTCTTTCATGCTGCTTTGATTTCCATCTAATAGTTTATGATAAGGAAGAATAAGATTAGCTTTCTCACTAATTCTTAATCCATTGTAACTATAACCGTGCTCATCTAAAGTATCTAATTCATCAACTACAACCTCTAAATCATCAACCATCCCAGAACCCATAACACAGATTTTTCCTTCTTTATCTTTTAAAATTCCACTAGGGAGTAAATGGAAGATGTATTCTTGATTATTAAGCACAATGGTGTGTCCTGCATTATTTCCTCCAGTACCTCGAGCAATAATATCTGCCCAATCAGCATAGAGATCAACAAATTTTCCTTTTCCAGTATCGCCCCATTGATTACAGACAATAGCTAAAGTTTTTACATTATTCAAAATCGAATTTGGATTTAACATTTTTATTTACCTCCTGAGTAATTTGGTGCATCTTTGGTTATCTGGATGTGATGTGGATGGGACTCGACTTGTCCTGCTCCAGAAAGACGCACAAAATCTGCTTTTTTTCTTAATTCATTCATATCAGCTGCCCCAACATATGCAGCTCCTGCTCTTAACCCCCCAACATACTGAGCAATAACATCAATTAATTTACCTTTGTAAGGAACTAGCCCTTCGACTCCTTCTGGTACTAATTTTTTACTGGTTTGTTGATACCGATCTCGAGAACCTTTGTGTTCCTGCATCGCTCCCAAAGAACCCATTCCCCGATAACTTTTCCATTGTTGGCCGTCAACAAAAACTAACTCTCCTGGGGCTTCTTCAGTACCAGCCAACATGCTTCCCATCATTACTGAATGTGCTCCGGCCCCAATTGCAATTGGAATATCTCCAGACTGAGTCATTCCTCCATCAGCACAAATTGGTTCATCGGAAACACAAGCACACCGATAAACCGCATCTACTTGAGGTGTTCCAACTCCCGCTACAATCCGAGTGGTACAGATAGAACCTGGGCCTTGACCCACTTTAGCTCCATCAGCTCCAGCATCAAGTAGATTGGAAACTGATTCTGGTTGAGAAATATTGCCTGCAACTACTTCTAACCCAGAATAATCTTTCTTTAGTATTCTTAATGTTTCTAAAACTGGTTTAGAATCTGCATGGGCAGTATCAATAACTACAACATCAATATTTTCTTCTATTAATTTCTCTACTCTTTCAAAGGCATCATCGTATACACCAATTGCAGCGGCTACTCTTAACTGGCCTTGGTCATCTATATTATAAGACGAACCATTACCAAACTTAATTCTTTTAATATCACTTAAGACATAAAGACCAACAACCTGGCTTTGGTTATCTACTAAAGGTAAAGATTTCTTCTTGTGTTTTTTCATCTGTTCATAAGCTTGGTCTAAGTTTAATGAAGGATTACCCACAAAAGGCCTTTCAGTCATAATTTCTTCAACTCTAACAGAATAATCATCACAAAAATCAAAATCATCTTTGGTAATAATCCCCACTAAAGATCCAGAATCATTGATAACTGGGAAACTATGAAAAGAATAATCTTTTTGTTCTCGAAGATTAAGAACTTGTTCAACAGTGTTACCCCCATTAATACAAACTGGTTTTTTTATTTTACCATTTAAAAAATATTTTACTTTGGCTACCTGGTTAGCTTGTTCTTCAGGTGATAAATTTTTATGAATAACTCCTAAACCACCGAGAATTGCCATGGTTCTAGCAGTTTTATGTTCAGTAACAGTATCCATGGCAGCACTAACTAAAGGAATCTTTAAAGGAATGTTACGAGAAAACTTTGATTCCAAATTAATATCTGCTGGCATGGTTTCAGAGTAACCAGTTTTTAATTTTACATCTCCATAGGTTAAGGACAAACCCAAACGATCCATCTTTCTAAAAAAATCTTCTTTACTCATTTTTATCACCTCATTTATTTGTGTTTATGGAATTTATCTACTTCATCTTTAAGCCAATCTGGCCAGAATTCTTCATCAATAGGATAACTAGCATCTAAAGCTTGAAATGATCCTGGACCAGTTACTTTTTCAATTCTTTCTTGAAGATTGAATTTAACTTTCAAATTATAATCTCTATCTTCAACATTTTTCAATCGAGTAATAAATAAATTAGCTACTGCTTCATTAATTTCTTCAGTTGTTCTTCCATAAGGAGAATCTCCGTTAAAAGCCCGATGGACTGCTAATTCTTCTAGACATTCTCTTCCATTATGCCAACCTTTGAAAGAAGGAAAAACCATGGGTGCATAAGAGATCCAAAATTCTAAGTCTTTTGCCCCACTATTGTAGACGACCCAAATAGAACCTCCTTCTCCGACACTACCTTTAACAACACTATCATCACCCATGACAATTTTTTGATCCCTCAATAATGAATCGATTCCGCTAAATTTTAATCCTACTTCCATGGTTCGTTTTCTTCTTTCGGATTCTTGAAAAGTTCGTACTGCTTGAGCTAATTTGATAAGAGCTGGACGAAGTGGTTTTTTTAAACCATCGGCAATCCCTACAGATACCCCCCATCCAGATTCAGGATTAGGGATGACAATGTCTGCGCCAGGATCACCATAAAGATCTACTAACTCTAAACCTAGTGCTCTTCTAATTTGTAAATTTTCTTTTCCCCTAAACATCGATGCCACATTACCGAAATAAACTCCTTGAAAAATATCTGGCATCGGTTCTTCTTCTCTTAATCTTCTAGTTTCTGGACCATTGGAAAATGAACAAATGGTCATCTCTGCACCATCATATTCTCTTTCTATTCTAGTACCTAATCTTTTATGAGAGCAAGATTCTGAACTAACTACAAAATTTTCCCCTACTTTACCATAACATAAAGGCTCAAATGCTTTATCATCATTCAAAGTAACTAAACGTGTTTCTCTTCCATCATAAACCAAAGCAGACAAAGCAAAAGTGGCTCGACCATGTAATTTGTCTACTAATCTTTTACCAGCCTCAAAAGTTACTTTCCCATTTTCAGAAATATATTTATGTAATAATGCTCCAACGACTTCAGTTTTATTTCCGGTTTCAAAATCATAATCTGCTTCTAATTCTGCTTTAATATCATCTTCCATTACTAAATAACCATCCATGGTCAAAACAACTTCGAAAGAAGAATTAGATTTGGGACAAATACGAATTGGTTCAGCGTTTCTTTCTTCGGGAATTTTATTTTTAGTGTAACCCACATTACCAATTGCTGCTACTGGTTCTAAATCTTGATAAGCTTGCATAATTTCAGGATTAATTACATCACCAATTCTTCCTAAACCTTTGTGAATGTAAATACCTTTTCCATTACCGACGGCAATTCCTGCGCTGGCTTTACCTCGATGTTGAACCATCCCAGTTACTAAAAAATTAGTCTGAACTAACTCTTTATCACCTAAACCATATACTCCTGTAATCCCATCCATTTTATTTACCTCACCTACATTATCTTATGTCCAAAGAACCTTCTACCTGTTGGTTTCTTTCCAGTTTTTGGATCTTTCTTTTTGTTTCTGTATAATTCGTACTGCTCTGGAGTCATGGTAAAAACCATGGGAATATTATGCTCTCGAGCTAATCTCTTGACTAGTGCATCACCCATACATCCACCAGGTTGGACTACAACCTTGGGAATCAAAGCAGAATCATAGCCTGGGTTAAAATTGTCTCTTTTCGGGATGAAAGTTTCTTTACCTTTGCGATAAGTAAATTCCCGAGCTCCAAATTGAGGGTTAAGACGATCAATGCCAGTAGTTTCCACAAAGCCATCTGGTTTGGGATAAAAAGCATCCGAAAAAGCAACTAATTCCAATGGTGTCTTGATAACTCCTTCAAAATCTTTTCGAGTAAAAGGTGTGTCATATAACACCCGAGCCCATTCTTTTTCATCACCAGCACTCAATGCAGCATAGACTGAATCTTCTAACATATTTCTTGCTTTACGAGCAGCTACTACTCGTGCACCACATCCATCTCCTAAACCAGCAATAGCTCCATCGTGCACATAAAAGATTAGATTTGAAGATAAATAAATCGCCGCATTGCCGGCAAAACCTATGTCATCAACAAGTTGTGTTCCTAATTGGTTGATGTTAGAATCTTCGTCTTTTTTTCTTCGGACTAGCACAGCTTCTTTTTGTACATCAAATGGTTTTTCTCTTTCTTGGATGAGGAAATTTCCTTGAGCCACTGGATCTAAAGTGTATCCCCAAGGATCAATGTCTTGCATAGATAATTCTCCAGTATGAATTAAAAAACGATTAGCATGAGAACCAATCTGAGAATCATTACTTAATAATTCAGCAGTTCCTTTTTCATAACTAGGAGCAACGACTGCTTCTAAAAAGACGCGATCTAAAAATTGAGCAGTTTCATATTCTAATTCAGTGTTTAAGGCCCAAACTCCGCCAAAAGGAGAATTAACATCTCCGGCTACGGCTTTGATTACTGCTTCTAATTGAGTTTTACCCTTCGCTAAAACAACTGGACGAGTATGTTTGGCGGCGACAGCTAAATAAGGTGTATTTGTATCTTGATAAATTTCATTTAGGCCCACACTAGTTCTTAAACAAGCACTAATATCTCCAATGTTAGTCCAACCAGGAAGACGAGCTTGTTTTCCCAGATCTTGCTCTGCAGAATACAAAGGTTTACCGCGAGGATTGATTTTGCTATCGTGATAACCAACCATTAATTGGGAAGCGAGATGTCCATTTTCTCCCCCTTTGAGTTCCAAAAATTCTTCCATGGAAATTAAATAACCCATTTTTATTTACCTCTTTCATATTTGTTTTTTACATTAAAGAAAAGTTCGCCCTCATTTCTGTCTCGGAAAACAGAAACTACTCCTACCCTAAGATCATCATTAGAAATGACAGCTCCTTCTTTTGGTCCTAATGAATCATAGATCTGATGAGTTAGTTCTCCGGGCCCAAATTGAGTTAAAGGAATTTCTAACGGACTTCCAGAAAAATGAGGGATTGGTTTATGTGATTCAACATTTTCTCCAGTATAAGTAGGCAACATACGTGCCTGGCCAGCATTGAGTGGAAAATTAAAATATTGTCTCTCGGCTTGACCGTGATTAGAAAAAATAATACACATGGCTGCTTGATCTTGACCTAAAACTGCACTAATTCTGGGAGTGTTAGTAGGATAATCTGGTTCAAAGGAAGTAAGATCAATTCTTTTAAAGTTTAGATTTCCATGTTCATCTTGATAGAAATTATCCATCATTACTGGGCCATTTTCAAAAGAAGTCATTAACAAATCTAAAGGCTCGGGATTTGTTCCTTGATTTCTTAATCTCTGATGAATTTTAAAGATGTGATTAGTTTGAGCACCATTAGAGATTACAATATTGCCGTTATCCAATAGATCTAACGCAGTATAATAAATTAAAGCAGGATTACCTTGTCCAGGTTTAGCATCAGTTGAAGGAACAATGTCAACCATACCGTTAGTTTCATTTAATTCTAAAAATCTAGCTCTGCTTCCTGGGCTTCTACCAGTAGGAAAATAAGCAGCGACATCATATTTTTCATCTGGAGTACGACCAACAATAATTGCTCTTCCCCAGTATTCTCCTTGAACAAGCGGTTCAATGGAAGTAATATTTTTTTCAATCAATTCTATTGTCATTTTATTATACCTCTATGTTTGAATTACTTTTTCCAATCAATTCTTCATATTCATCTAAAGCTGGACCAACCTGCTCTACTAGAAAATCTTCCACTTGTTGTTCTGCTGCCCCAGCAAATTTTTCTGGATGTTCCAGATACTCATTTAATTCTACTTCAGTTAAAGGAAAGGCTTTGTCTTCCCCTAATCTAGTAAATAAATCATTATCTCTACCTTCTTCTTTGATAGCTTTACCAGCAGCAAAAGAATGTTGTTTAATTATTTCATGTAAATCTTGACGGTCATAACCTTCTTTAACTAAATCCATTATAATTTCTTCACTAGCCATAAAAGGTAATTCTTCATTCAATAATTTTCGTAATCTTTGAGGATAAAAAGTTAATTTATTTCTATCTGGATGGTCTTTTTGATCAGTAATATTGTTGCCTAAAATCAAACTAGCGTCAGTTAATAAAAAAGCTTGAGGAATATCTATCCGCCGAATAGCAGAATCATCCAAAGTTCTTTCAAACCATTGGTTAGCTGCAGTGTCATAAAAATTAGGAACTAAATTTCTTAATTTTCTAGTCAAGCCACTTAACCTTTCACTACGCATTGGATTTCTTTTGTAAGGCATAGCACTACTGCCTGTTTGATTTAATTCAAAAGGTTCATCCACACATTTTTGGTTAGAAAGTAACCTAAGATCTCCAGCAAATTTACCTAAAGAAACACCAATGCCGGCTAAAGCTTCAGCTACTTTAGAATCAAATTTTCTGGGATACGTCTGTCCAGTTACTGGAAAAACATCTTCAAAACCTAATTTTTGAGCCACCAAAAGATCTAATTCTCTAACTTTGGAATAATTGCCATCAAATAATTTCAAATAACTAGCTTGAGTACCGACAGTTCCTTTGGCACCTCTTGCTCGAAAATCAAGATTGTCGATAGCTTCTAAATCCATCAATAAATCTTGGATATATAAAGTCATTCTTTTTCCGATAGTGGTTGGTTGGGCAGGTTGATAATGGGTGTATCCCAGGCACACTAAATCTTTGGTTTCTTCTGCCACCATAGCCAGATTATAAATAAGATTAACTAAGCCAGTTTTTACTAATTTAGTAGCTTCGCGCATTTGAATTAAATCCGTATTGCAACCAACAAATTGAGAAGTTGCCCCTAAGTGAATAATTCCTTTGGCATTTGGACATTGTCGACCATATTCATAAACGTGGGCCATTACATCATGTCGAATTTCTTTTTCTTTTGCTTGAGCAATAGCATAATCAATGGTTTGTTGTCCAGCTTGCATTTCTTCAACTAGTTCGGGAGTGATTCTTTCTAAACCAAGTTCCATCTGCGCTTCAGCTAAAGCGGTCCAACATTTTCTCCAAGTTTTAAATTTAAAATCTGGAGAAAAAAGATACTGCATCTCTTTGCTAGTGTATCTGCTGACTAAAGGTTCTTGATATTGTTCATTCATTGTAAATTCATCACCACTTTTTGCAAACCATCGACTACTCTTTCATCTCTTGGTCTCATATCTGGTTCAAATCTTTTTCCCAGTAAATGTTGAATCCCTTCAATGTACCTAATTCCAATTTCAATTCTTTGTTCATCTGTGTAGCCAGAATCTCCCTGAGAAAAACCTCGGGCAAATTCTTTGGAATAAGATACAGGATTAACTTCTTCTATTTTTCCAGCAATCCGATTTGCTAATTGGGTTTGATAATCTTCCAATTTCCAAAAGCGAGAAGAATCCATCGTGTATAATTCATCTTGAGAAACAATCTCTCCATCTTGATTAAGACCATGTTCGGTTTTAGTGTCAACTAGAATTAATCCTTTGTCTAATAAAAACTGAGTTACCATACCAAAAGCAACTAGAGAACTATTGATGATCTGAGTATATTGGGCCCCGGTACAAATTCCCTTTTCAAGCAAGTATTTAGGAGAGACTGACTCGTCATGTAAATCTGATTTAGTGGAAGGGGTATCCATCACATAAGGTAAATGTTCGTTTGTAAGTAGGCCTTCTGGTAATTTGTGTCCACAAAATTCTCTTTTGCCTTGGACATAATGTTGGTATAAAGAAGTAGAAGTGGAACTTTTTGCCATAAATGCCCTTAAAACATTTTCTAAACCAATTTGTGTTAGATTTTCCGCGGCAATTACTACAGCATTAGGATCAGTTAAGTTATATTGGGAAATTCCCAAGGTGTCCTGAACCATCTCTCGCATGAAATTATGGTTTAAAGCTAGGATTTGATCTTTGAAGGGGATTTCTCCTCGAGTGATATCATGAGTAGAAATCCGAGGCGTTCTAACCATTATCCGAGCTGGTCGGTCAAACATACGTAAAGGAGAATTAACAAAATCTACTGTTTGGTCCTCCTTTTTGAAAGATCCTCGGCCACCAAAAACAGAATCCGAAACTTTTCCCGGTTTTACTTGATAGCCTTTTAGTTCAGGAATTTCTCCAGAATCAATGATTTCTTGAGTAGAAGAAATAGTTCCTTCTTGAGCAATATACTTTTCAACCAAATCTCTGGCTTGATTGGTAGTTAGTAATTCTTTATTCATTTTATTCACCTCTTAAACGAGCCAAATATTTTTGGCCGATTCTTTCATTGTCTCGATGTAAATTCATTTCTTTAGTAGCATTAGTTTGAAATAATATATCTCGATACTCTGGATTGTGGTGAGAAAACATTTGAGCTGCGAACCTCCCCACATTTGCAGGTTTGGCAACATAAGCGTTTGAACTACCTGGGGGATTTGTTAAACAAGATTCATTTCTCCCGTCTGGAGGACAGCTAACTACTGGATGAACAGATTTCCAAGAAGCAGTACCAGATAAAGCATCAGTTCCACCAGCTACCCCCACTATCAAGACTGGATGATCTAAACCATTGTACTCATGGAGTACTTGATCTAGCTCTGCTGCTTGTTTGTGGGCAGAAGCAATGTGAACTCCATAAGGGATATCAAATTTCTCTAAACTAGAAACAATCTGTTCGATATGTGATGGCTTATCTCCTTTTGGTTGGTCATCACTACCTGAACCAGCTAAAATGGCAACGTAACCTTTGCCTTCTTCAATTTTTTCTATTAAATATTCGTCTATCATTTTTATCACCTAACAAATTTTTAATTCTCGAGCATATGGAGTTAATACGGGATCAGTTCCTCCTAATTTGAAATATTTTTGTAATTCATGTACTGAATTCAAATTATTCAGTAGCGTTGCTTGAGTTACTTTACTTACTCCTTTATTTGAAACATAATCAGCAATTAAAGTTACATCTGATTCAAAATCTCCAGCTACATCAATAACTAAAGAGTTGGGTTTAACATCCTCTGCTTTAATTTTAAATCCTGGTTTGCCTACCGCACTAACTAAGATATCTGCTTGAGACATTAAATGTTTGAGATAATCGGGAGGAGAGTTTTCATCAACTGGTGTAACAGTAGCTTTTTCATTTCTAAACATTAAAGATAAAGGCAACCCAACTATGTGGGTGTAATTGACAACCACCACCTTATGGCCTTTTAGATAACCTTCTTGTTTTTGATAATCTTCTTGAAAAAAATCCGAGTGGAAGTGACGCTCACAAATCTTCATTACTGCTTTAGGCGTACAAGGGACAATTAATTTTGGTTCAGTTTGGTTTTCTACTGTTTTTCGATAATGGGTGAGATCTCCCATCCAGCTAGGGTGTAAACCTTCAACATCTTTTAAGGGATTTATGTGATACATAATCTTTTGATCCAAACTAGCATCAGAACCAAAAGGATGTAGAACGAACAAACCAGTGACCACTGGATTTTTTTCATACGCTCTAATGGCTGATTCAATATCTTTTTCATTTACTTTTTCTCGACTAATAGTTACTCTAATTTGTTGACAATTAGATACCATATAATCGGCATATTCTTGAGACTCTGGATTTGATTCAGGGTGTTCTAAAAGAATCATTACTGGATCATATTCGGCAAATTGTGGTTTGACTTTTCTTAAATAATGTTTAGCAATCTTCCCCACAAATTTTTTAGTCATTTTATTACCTCACCATATAGCCACCATAAGGCATTGGTTTTCCATCAACATAAACTCTTCTCCATTCTTGAAAAAAAGATTTTTCGTTTCCTAAAGCAATTCGGCCTTCCGCAATCAAACTTAAAGCAGTTGTTAAAGCTGGCCAATCACTTTCTTTTTTCTGTCTTTCTTGATGGCCGTCAGAAACATCATTTCCATTGACATATTCGCGAAGTAACAAAGGATCACGAAAATGATATTCTACTTTCACTAAAGGACCACTAGTAATTATTTCACCATGGTCTTCTCCATCATCAACGATAATAACAGAGGATCTTGTTGCTGGTTCGGCCGCTAAGATGGCATCATAAACAGCATCGGCTCCGATAAACTTTCTTGATTTTCTAGGTTCTAAATCATTTAGAATCGTTAGGTCAGCTGGATGAACATTGATTATTTTATCTGGATAAGAATCGAGTAATGGTTGTTTAACTAATCTCATGTAACCCCCCAAGACAATTAAATCAATTTCTTTTTTTTGTTCATCTTCAAAGCGATGTAAACCATCAACAATCATCTGATTATATTGTAGGCTTCTTCTTTGGTATTCAGCAATTTTATTTGGGTCGTGTTGAGCTTTTTTCCAACTGCCACAGAATTTAAATCCACTAACTCCTAAATCTAATCGCGGAGTGTCTAATAATTCTTCCAATTGGAATAAAGAAGGTTTTTTCTTATCAGAAAAGATTAATCGAGGAGGAATTATTTTAGCACATTGTTGTAAGTTGGTGCCGCTACCAGAACCAAATCCAACCCAGCAAAAATCTTCTGGTTTTCCTGAATATAATGGGGTGGTTTTATCCATATTTTGACCTCAAAAAATCTAATTTCGGTAAATTGCAACCAATATCGGGACGATATTCTAATCCTGAGCTAGTGATTTTTTCTACTCCATTATACGCAGCAGCAATAGCTTCCTCTTGAGTTTTACCTTGGCCAGTAATGTTTAAGACTCGAGAACCTTTGACGAGGTAATTTTCTCCGTCAAAAGTGGTGCCAGCGATATTAACTATTGCACCAGTTTTACGAGCCGCTTCAATTCCCTGAATTAATTTACCTTGACTAGCACTATAATCTCCAGGATAACCTTTTGCAGCCAGTACCACAGTAGCAAAATGATCTGTGTGCATTTCTAAATCCCAAGCAACATTAGCTCCAGAAGCCAAGTAACATAATGCTTCTCCCAAATCTGATTTGATTCGCGGAACAATAACTTGGGTTTCTGGATCACCGAAACGCATATTATATTCTAAAACTGAAGGGTTACCTTGAGAGTCAAAAATGAGACCAATATATAACACTCCACGATCAATTGGGCCGCCAATTTCTTCTGCTCCCCAAATAGTTGGTTTAATTATTTTTTCATCAATCTTTCGCATAAGTGATTGAGGTAAATCAACAGTAACTGCCCCCATTCCTCCAGTATTTAAGCCAGTATCTCCTTCTCCAGCTCTTTTATAATCTTGAGAACAAGAAAGTATTTTGTAGTTAACAGAATTTTGAACCAATACTGTTAAAGATACTTCTGGTCCAGCAACAAATTCTTCGACAACAAAACCAGTTTTATCTCCCCCATAGATAAATAAATCAGTTAAGGCTGTGCCAAATTCATTTAAGTCATTAGTTATTTTAACTCCTTTCCCTCCTGCTAAACCAGGATATTTTACTACTAGTTTTTCAACACCAGATTTAAATTGGCTTTGTCCAAAATCAATTGCTTTACTTCGATTAACTTGAAAACTACCACTGTCAAAAATTTTAAAATCGGGTTGAGGAATTTGGTAGGCTTTCCGAAATTGAGAAGCAAAAGCTTTATCTCCTTCTAATCGAGCAGCAGCTTGGCTAACTCCAGCAAATTTCAACCCATTCATTCGAACATGATCTCCTAAACCTTGAACCAAATCTGTTTCTGAACCACCCACAACTAAACGAACTTGTTTTTCGATTAAATGATCAATAAATTCTTGGGGATGAGGATAAGAAGGAGTTACTTCCATTCTTTCAGCATATTCTCTTGTACCTCCATTACCTGGAGCTACAAAGACTCGATCAAAATCATTACTTTGACTTAAGGTTCTGGCGATTTCAGCTTCTCGACCTCCACTGCCAACCACACATACATTCTGTTCT
Source organism: uncultured Methanosarcinales archaeon (assembly GCA_964434885.1). GTDB lineage: Archaea > Nanobdellota > Nanobdellia > Woesearchaeales > GW2011-AR9 > CAYSWQ01. The sequence goes on from CAYSWQ010000004.1 coordinate 32,434, forward strand.
TCTTCCATTGTTTTCACCTGTATTTAATCATTTACCAGTATAATAAATATCTTGGCCTTTTGAGTCTTTAATACCTATAAGTTCAACTCCTGTTTTTCCTCCTTTGGCTTTTTCCAAAGTGCTGACTTTTCTTGCTTCCAACCCATATTGGTTAATGAATTGAATTGCCCTTTCTGGTTTTGAGGTAGTGATAAACCCATCAGTTCCCATTGGCCATTTTTGATAAGCATCTTCTGGTCTAGTAAATGTAAAACCACTTATTGCTAATTCTCTCCAATCTGGTTGGAAAAGACTTTCTCCATCTATGGCTGCAAAAAGATTGTGTTTGGCTAAAGGGCGTGCTAATTTTCCATTATAAGATCCCCCACTCAAATGATACACACTAGTAGCTAAATCTCCCTCAATTAAATCCCTAAATAAAGGGTACATTATTGTAGAAGGAGTAGCCAAATATTCTAAAAATAATTTTCCTACTGTTGTTTGATGCCAATTTTCTCCGAATACTTTAACCATAATTTTTCTTTTATCTGTAATCCCATTGGACCTAGGATTTGGTTTTCCTCTTATTGCTACAATCTCTTCTCCGACATTAGGTCGTAAAGGATTTCTTAATCTTTCTTCGTCAATAACACTAACTACCGACCCACTAAGATTATAGGTAGCAGCATCTTCTGAGTAACCACATAATCTATCTCCTATTTTTTCAATTTGCCGAATACACAATACACTATACCTTTCCCCTAAATCTTCTGCATGATTTGATAATTGAGTAAAAGGAATGTCTCCTTTTATTTCAATAACTTCGGAATCTACTTTAATAATTGCTCCAACTTTGTTAGCATCATCCCATCTCATTGCCATTGAATCTTCTGAACTAAGAGAGTATTCACTTGCTCTTTCATAAAATTCTGTTTTTGTTCCAATCCCATCAGAATTAATAAAAATAGCTTTTCCTTGAGGATCAAAAACAGCATAATTTACTCCTTGTTTAACATTAATAAAACCTTCAGCTAAATTTGGGTTGTACTCCACTTCTTCTTGTATTAAATGGTTGGTTTTTTCAACCATACTAATCATTGTTCCAGAGAGATTTGCTTCACAATTAACTCTAGCACCAAGAATCGCATTTTCTCCGTTTAAGATAGCGAGACTATGTCTATTTGCTGCACTAACTAAAGAATGAGCTATTGTTTCCAACATTTTTTTATCTCCTTTATTGGAATCAATAACATTAGCGAAACCAATTGGAGTAACACCTAATGTTTTTGCCTGTCCCATCAACCTACTAACTAATGACTGAGCACAATCAGATAAATCTTCTTTAGTAGGATCTCCCCCACAAGAATGAACCACACACATATAGTCTTCTGGAATTCTAAGCACTGCTAACCCATTCATTCCTTGTTCAAGAACATCAACATATTGTGAATTTTTAAGTGTTGGAGAACATAATTTAGCTAATAACTCAGAACCTTCATCACCTAATGTGATTACTTCTTCTAAATACTTATCTATTCTTGACATTTTATTCACCTCGAATTAAATTTTCATAAACATAATTAACACCATTTCTGAAGATTTGTAAACCTGCTCCTTCTTCAGGTAATTTTTTTCCTTGTCTTTTTAATTCTGATTTACGTCTAGTCCAACCATCTTGACCATAAGCAGAAATAGCTCTTTCTGGATGGGGCATCATCAATAAAACTTGTTCAGAAGCTAAACCAGCGATGTCTTCTACGGAGCCATTTGGGTTAATTGGATATTCTTCATTAGCAGGTGTGCCATCTGAGTGAACATATTTTAGAGCAACTAATCCTTGTTGCTGGATCTTTTCTAAATTATCTGGAGTTGTTTGAAAATTGCCTTCTCCATGACCAACAGGAATATTTGGCAGAATTTTGCCTTCCAGACCTTGGAGCCAATGAGATTTTCCGCTAACGACTTGTAAATGGATGTTACCTCGGTCTTCATAGCGAGCAGAATCATTGAAAGAATAAGCTACTTCCGGAGCATCAAAAATATTTCCAGTAACCGGAATTAAATTGAGAAAGGTGCTGATTTGATTACCATTACAAACACCAAAAATTAATTTTCCCTGATCCAGATGTGAATTGAGGGCGGCTCGCAAGCCAGAGTGGTAAATAATTTTTTTAGCGAAAATGTTACCAGCCCCACAATCATCACCAAAAGAAAAACCACCAGGAAAACCCAAAATATGATACTGTCTTAAGTCTTCTGGTTGATGCAATAATTCGTTCAGGTGAACCCTTTCTGCTTGAGCTCCGGCTAGTTGAAAGGCTGATTGTAATTCACGATCACAATTGATTCCATACCCAGTGAGAATAGCAGCTTTAACTGTCATTTTGACCTCGATACAATTTGTTTCTAAACGTAGATTGCCAGCTTTCCTTGAAAGCCAAATTAGAATCTTGGATTACGGTTTTATGTGCATCGTGAAAAATAATTTTTTCTTGGGTAACAGTACCAATAGCAGCAGCGTACTGGCCTAAGGTGTTTTCAAATTGTGCTTGATTTTCGGGGGCAATAGTTACAATAAACCGAGAAGCTGAACCAGAGTAAAGTAATTTGGTTTCTAAATGAGGGTCTTGAGGATCAAGGTTATGAGGAATCTGATCAAGATTTATTTGAGCTCCTAATTCTCCGGCAAAGGCAGCTTGAGTGAGAGCAATCGCTAAACCATCAGTAGAACACACTTTGACTGATTCTACCGACTCTTCATTAATAGCTTGGTGTAAAGAACGATAAACTTCCATTGATGGTTCTGAACTGACAACAGGAACATTAACACCTGTTTCATTTAAAGCAGCATAAAGTTCGGAACCACCCAATTCATCTTTAGTTTCTAAACCGACCAAGTAAATTAAATCTCCGGGTTGTTTGAAATCAGCAGTTACTGCTTTTTTGACATCGGGAACGGTAGCAATAGTGGCGAATTGTAAGGTAGGGGGCCCATAAATTTGATGAACCTGGCCCTGTTTGTCTTTATGTTTGCCTTGGGTTTTCATGCTATCTTTACCAGAAATTGTGGCTACCCCGGTAGCTAAGGCAAAATCATGTTGAGCCATGGCGGCCCGAACTAGTTGAGCTAATTTATACTCGTGATCGGGACTTTCATCTGGCAAAACTCCGGGCCAACAATAATTGCCATTATTAGCAGCCAAATCTGGATTACCACCTACAGCCACAACTCTCATTAAACCCTCATTAGCGGAATACTGGGACATATGATAAGTATCAATTTTGCTTAACGCTGGTTTTAATCCGACTCCAACCGCAACTCCAACATCGGAAGCAAATTCAACTCGTTGGACTGCGGCATCAGTAGGGACATCACTATTGGTGCCGATGAAGGCGGGAATAATGGTTCTCCCTTGCACCCGAGTATCGTATTCTCTTTGTAAGAATTCTTTGCTAGCAATATTTTCTTTTTGGAACATCTGATGTAATAATAAGGTGTGGTCTACTGAGCCAAGTTTTTGTTCTAAAGAAGGTTCGGTTAATCCTCTCTCAGCAGGAGTTTGCCAAACCGCTCTTAATTTTTGTTGAGGTACGCCGTGGTGGAGAAATTCCATTTCTAAATAATTGACCGTTTCTCCTTGATTGCGAACATGAAAATAACCAGTGTCTTGGAATTCGCCAATATCTCTTAATTCCACATTCCATTTTTTAGCCAATTCTTGAGTTCGTTTTAATTTATCTGGAATAATGGCAAAGAACATTATTTCTTGAGATTCGGAGGTCATGATTTCCCACGGAGCAAGACCTTCATATTTGTAAAGATTTTTTTCTTGATCAATGATGGCACCATTGCTGTATTCAGCCATTTCTCCAGCAGCAGAACCAGTTCCTCCTGCCCCACTATCTTGAGAGAACGCAATCAAATCTTCTTTTAAACAATCTAAAACGAATTCTTGTAAATTCTTTTGAGTATAAGGATCACCAATCTGGACGTGGCCAGAAGGTGTATGTTCACTATATTCTTCTGAAGAAGCAGTAGCTCCATGAATGCCATCTTTACCTACTAACCCACCACCCACGATAATGTGGTCTCCAGAATTAACAGTCTTTTCATAACCAGGTTGATTACCAATTGATTTAGGAATTAATCCAGCTGCCCCAACATAAACTAAACATTTACCCATATAATCGGGATCAAAATTAGTTGTTCCAATAATTGCTGGAACTCCGTGTTTGTTGCTCCCATCTCTGACCCCCCAATGGATGCCAGTTAATAATTGATCTGGATGTAAAGGTGGTCTTAAATCACCATCATAAAAAATTGAACCAGTGCAATAGCTCCATACTCCAAAAGTGAGTTGAGAACCCTTGCCCGTTCCCATTGGATCACGATAAACTCCAACTATGCCAGTGATAGCTCCACCATAAGGTTCTAAATTAGAAGGACTATTATGAGTTTCACATTTAAAACAAAGATAATTTTCTAAACTAGGGTGAAGATCAACTACACCAGAATTATCCCAAAGAACAGATTTAATAAAATGGGGTTTTTGTTTTTTGATAGTTAAAGTTGGTTGTTTGATGAAACGAGAAAAAATACCTTCTTCAATTCTTTGCTCAATTCCATGTTCTCCAACATAAGTAATATCGGCATTGAAAATCTTATGTTTACAGTGTTCAGACCAAGTTTGAGCCAAGAGTTCTAATTCAACATCTGTGGCTTTTTCACTTAATCCTACTTCTTTTCGAGCAGTAATAACTCTTGGTTGTTGAAAGTATTGTTTAATTGTTTGTAATTCTTTTAAATTCAAAGCTAAACTGCGTTCGTGACTTAATGATAAAAGTTCTGTGTCAGAAAATTGACTTAAATCATAATGTTGAACTGGTTCAGGCGAAGGAACTTGAACGGTGGGAAGATAATGGTCTCGGTTTGCTGTCCATTCTTCTGCAGTCCAGATTTGAGAATTTTGAATTGTATCATTAGCAAATAAGTTAGCAATTTTTTTTAGTTGAACAGGAGTAAGGGGTTGTTCGCTCTTAATCAATTTTAATTCTTGAAAAGCAACTTTTCTTTCGAGAGAGAAATCTCTACCAAAAATGGTGCTAGCTAAAATTTTAGCAGAACGACCAATTGGATCCATAACTCCTGGTTTATAGCCTATTCTGATTACGTGATCAAAATCACCAGGAAAACTATCATTTATAGTGGCTCTTTGATTGACTGGCTGAATTAACTCTTGAGCAAACAACTTTGTTCCTTCTATAGTCGTGCCCAAGTCTAATGTGTAAATTAAACGATGTTCTACGTCTACATCTAAACCAAAAGTATCTAATATTCTCTGGGAATCAACATGGCCTTGGCCATCAAAATTTCCAGGTTTAAGAGCAACCTCAATACTCTGAATAATAAACACCTCTTTCTTTTCTTGTTACAAAAATTAACCCCATATATTCCCCTCAAAAATATATTAAAAAAGAGTTGAAAATATCTTATAAGCATTGTTGTAGTATGGTGTGTATATTATAAGATAATAAAATAAAAAGAAATGTTCTAGTAGTTAGTTTTTTCTGCTAATTCTTCTCTTTCAGCATCCAAGAGTAACTTTTTCTCTGTTCGAGCAACTACTTTTCTAATCTCTGCCACTGCATCTCCATTTGCAGAAATTGAATCAATCCCTTGATGAACTAAGAAATCTGCCATTTCTGGTTTAGATCCTGCTTGTCCACAAATACTAGTTTTGACTTTATATTTTTTACAAACACTGATTACTTTCGCCATCTCTCCAAGCACAGCGGGGTGCATTTCATCAAATAAACTAGCAATTTTTCCATTGTTTCGATCAATACCTAAAGTTAGTTGAGTTAAATCATTAGTACCAAAAGAAACAAAATCAATGCCTTCTTTGCAAAGATCTTCGATTACCCAACAAGAAGCAGGAGTTTCAATCATCACACCAAAATCAACATCTTTACATGGCTCCAACCCAACTTCTCTCATGATAACCTTGGCTTTTTTGACTTCTTCAGTTCTAATAACAAAAGGCAACATGATTCCAATATTAGTTAAACCTTCTTCGTGTAATTTTTTAATTGCTAGAAATTCAGCTTTCAAGATTCTAGGTTCATCCAATAATCTTCTAATGGCGTGCCAGCCAATCATTGGGTCAGATTCTTCAGGTTCTTTATCTCCTCCCTTAAGATTTCGATATTCGTCAGTCCTAATATCTGAATTTCTTACCCACACTGGTTTGCCTTTGAAAGCAGAAGCAATTTTTCTTAAACCAGTAACAAGAAGTTCAGTATATTCAGCATCTTTATTTTCTCGAATGAATTCAGCAGGATGTATTTCTCCGGCAGCAATAATAAATTCTAACCTCACCAATCCTACTCCATCTGGTTTATGTGTTTCGGCAACTTCTGCCGCTTTATCAGGTAAATCTAAAATTACTTTGACTTCGGTAGCAGTAACTGGAATTGATTCTCCAGTTGCTTGAGGTGGAGCAATAGGTTTACATTTAGGAGCTTCCATCTTACCTTCATACACAATTCCTCGGGAAGCATGAACAGTGATTATTTGTCCATCTTTTAATAGTTCAGTTGCGTGTTCAGTTCCAACAATACAAGGAATGCCCATTTCTCTGCTGACAATAGCAGCATGACAAGTCATTCCTCCTTCATTAGTTACAATTGCTCCTGCTTTAATCATAGCTGGGACCATATCGGGATTAGTCATTTTAGTAACTAAAATATCGCCTTTCTCAATCTTCTTTAATTCAGAAAAATTAGCAATTACTTTTACTGGACCAGAATAAACTCCGGCAGAAGCAGTTTCTCCTTTCAATAGTATTTTACCCTCTTCTTCCTTAATTCCTGGTCTTTCTGTTTGAGTGGTTTCTGCTTTTTTCTCTTCTTGGGGGGGTTTGTAAGTAGTTACTGCTCGAGATTGAACAATCAAGATTTCTCCTTTCTCAATCGCCCATTCAATATCTTGTGGTTGACCATAATGTTTTTCAATTTTCTGTCCTAAGCGAGCAATTTCTTTAATCTCTTTTTCATCACAAACTTGTTTTTCTTGTCGATCATCACGAATCTTTCTTTTTTCGTTTTCTCCTTGTTCATTACGAAACATCCCTTTTTCTTTTTTCTTCACTTCAATTTTTTTGATGCTACGATCTTTTTTATCAACAAGATAAAAATCAGGTGAAACTTCTCCAGAAACAATCATCTCTCCTAAACCATAAACTGCTTCAATAACTATTTCGTTGGGGTGGTTGTTAGCAGGATTAATAGTAAACATTACTCCAGATTTTTCAGAGTTAACCATCTTTTGTACTACTACGGCAATCAAAACTTTTTCGTGTGGGAAATTGTTTTTCTCTCGATAATAAATTGCTCGAGCAGTGAATAAACTAGCCCAGCAAGCGCGGACTGCCTTAACGATGTCTTCCGGTCCTCTAACATTGAGATAAGTAGCTTGTTGTCCAGCAAAACTAGCTTCTGGAAGATCTTCAGCAGTAGCAGAACTTCTTACCGCAACAAATGCTGCTTTGGAATCAATTAAATCTTCAGCTTCTCCTTTTTCAACACTTAAAGCTTCATAACTTTCTAGAATTGATTCTTTGATATTACCTGGAACTTGAGTATCAATAATTAATTGTTGAATGGCTTTGGCAGATTGTTGTAGTTTTTCTGTTTCTTCAATATTTAAACCTTTTAAAAAACTAAAAATTCTATCTTTGATTCCAGTAGTGTTAACAAATTCATCGTAAGCTTGTGCAGTAACTATAAACCCAGTGGGTACTGGCAAACCAATTTTTGTCATGATGCCAAGGTTAGTACCTTTGCCTCCAGCTACTCCCAATGAATTTTCATCTAATTCTTTAAACCAAGCAATATGTTTCATCTGAATCACCTTTTTTGATTGTAATAGTTAGTTAGAAAAGATTAGTTTATTTAAAGTTTTAGTTCAATGATGCTTCTGAAAATATAAAACCAGTAAGAAGATAATGATTACTGAAACTAAACCTAATAATACAGAAGTGAGCCAACCAAAACCAGAAGCAGTAGTTGTAGTTGTACCAAAAGCAGCACCTACTGGGGGACTAGTTAATTTAGTAGAGTACCGAGCAAAAAAAGTTATAGTTGCTCCAAAAAGTAAAGGTAAAATAAACGTTCCTTTTTTGGCGTTTTTTAGTTTCTTCCAACCCATAAGAAAACTATTTTTGCGAGGTTTATAAGTTTTTCTTTTAAGTCAAGAGGAATTCCTCGAGAATTGAATATTTAGGTCCTTCTGGTGTCAACACACTTTCATAAAGAATTACTTTGTTAACTTCTGTTTCCCCTACTTCTACTTCTTTGTTTTGTTGTAAGAATTCCAATAATCTTTCTTTGTCTTTTACAAATTTTACTCGAGCTAAAGTAAGGTGTGTAGTGAATTCAAAATCTTGAGGAAATTGTTTTCCTAGTTTTTCTTCTACTTTTTGAAATAAAGATTTCGCTTGTTGGTCTTCTTCAACTCCTAACCAGATAACTTTAACATATTGTGAGTTGGGGAAAACGCCGATTTTTTTTATATTGATGGAAAACTTATTTCCAAAATCAATGGTTTTGAGAAGTTCTTTTATTTCTTCAATTTTATTTTCTTCTACATCACCTAAGAATTTTAAAGTAAAATGAAAATTGTCTGAAGAAACTAAATTGATTCCTTCAAATTGAGAAAGTTCTTGTTGTAATTCAAGACACTTTCCTTTAATCTCTTCAGAAAGAGGAATTCCTAAAAAAATTCTTTTCATTCGTCTATTTCCAGATCTTCACCAAAATCTTCGGTTTCTTCATAATCTTTAGAATAAACTGGTTCTTCTTCTGCTTCTTCTTGAGTAACAGTAGCAAACTTTTGACGTCTAACTGGTCTTTCTGGTTTTTCTAGTTTTTTAACTACTTCAGCAAAAGCAGCATTCTGTAAAACTTTTTTAACTTTGATTTTTACATATTCTCCTTTTTTGGTGCCGGCAACAAAAATCACAAACCCTTTAATTTTAGCGATGCCATCTCCTTTAGCACCCACAGATTCTATTTCTACTTCATATTCTTGCCCTTCATTAATCGGAGCATTTTTTTCTTCATGCATTTAGTTTACCTCCTAGTTGGTTTTTATTAATTAAATGATTATCTACAAATTTATTTAGAATTATTTCTACCATAGAATTAGATTTTGATTGTTTATTTTTATATTCATGACTTTAGATTAAAAATAGTTAAGGTTTATTTAAATGTTTTGGCTTTAAGGTAGCCAGGTCTTCTCGTTTTTCAATTTCTTTGGTAAGTAATCAGAAATAACGAAGTTTAATCCATGTTTAGCTAAAGCTTGCTGCTCTGCCCTAACTTTCATCTTGTGCATTTCTTTTAATGCTTTTTGCCAAGGACGATGATGTTTGATGAAAGGGTCGTTTTTGATTAAGTCTTTTATTTTTTTGATATCTACTTCTTTCAAAGGATGAGTAGGTAATTTGTAATCAATGATATCTTGAGGAGTAATACCTATAAATTTAGCCTGAGGAACACAGAAATATTCATTAATATGGGCAGCATTACCAGAACCAACTTTTAAGGTCCTGTAAATAGACCCAAACCCATAAGGGTCTCCATCTGTGAAAACATAAACAGGTATTTTTTGGTCATCACTCAATCTTCGAATAAATCTTCGACAAGCCCGAGTGGGAACTCCTCCCATGGAAACTAAAATACAATTGGCTTTCTTCCAGTAATTGTGCTTAACTAGTCTTTGAAACATACCTGCAGTTTCAATTGCTAAGATAAATTTAGCTTTAGTTTCAAATTTTAAATGTTCTACAGAAATGGGAATGGAATAAGCACCAGAACCAAATTTAGTGCAATCTATCTTTAATGGTTTTTTAGTATCTGGATCTTGATCAATAACAATTAACTTCCCAGCAATATCTCCTCCTTTTTCCTCTGGAATAAAACCTAGTTGCTCCCGATTAATCATCATCATTGCTTCAACATCATCCATTACAGTATCAGATTCAGGTTGTTCTTTGAAACGAGCATCTCCCCAGTTCTTAGAAACATAGTAAGCTTCCCTCTTAGTAGCCATATCATCAGTTTCAGTAATATTCTTAGATAATGCCATCATCCTTAAAGTTTGAGCAAAAGTTTTGATGGTGGAAGCGGTTAAGGTTCTTTCTTTCATCTTACCCATCAATTCAAAATAACCATCGTTAGGATCATATTGGACATTACTTAGACTACGTAAAGGCATTTGTAATTCTGGTTGTTTTCTTTTCAAAATAGTAGAATAAACCATATTCGCTATTTTTTTGATTTTTTCTGCAGTATTCATATTAATTTAGTTTGTTCTGTTTTTTTTGTTTCTTTGTTTTCTTCGGCTTTTGGTTGGGAAGTGTTTTCTTTTGATTCAACTGGTGCCTCTTTCGGTTTATCGGTTGTTTCTTTCTTTACTTTTTCTTCTTTTCCTATCTTAGCCAATTCTGGATCATAATCTGGATTGTCAATTTTAATTTCTTCTAACTTACCTCTTGAACTTTCTAAGATTTGATGAAGCATCTCTTCAACTTTTTCCGGATCTTCAATATCAATCAATTCTTTCAAGGCTTCTGAAATATGAGGAATATAAGTTTCAATGTAAGATCTCTTTTTAGATTCAGCTTTAATTCTTTTTTTCTTGTTAATAAACATGCCTAATTTCCTTCCACATTCTCGAACCGCTAATTTAGCTTCTTTAATGATTTCTGGATAATGGGCTAAAGCCTCTTTAGCTTCGGAAGTAAAAGGTACCCACACTGAACTCATGTGGACAACAATAGATACTGGGCCAGCAGGTAAGCTATTTCTGCTTTGACTTAACCCGTAAGGCCTCCAATTAGTATGTTGAATTGAATTAGTAATAGCACAAGCCCCTTGTTGATACAATAAAGGAACACGATTAGCAAATCTCATTACTCGCATGCTTTTATCTGCTTCTTGTTCTCCCCCATAAGCCAAAGCAGCTTCGATAATGAAAGGGTTTCCCCGATAAACTGAAGGGGGCCGAGTAACAGAACAATAAAATTCTGCATTGATTTCTTTTCTTAATCCTTTTTCTAATAATTCATCAGTAATTGGAGAAATACAATCAGTAGGGGGAGAAATGATTTTGGTTTTTTTGATTCCGTTGTATAATTGTTCTGCCATATCTCGGGAAACTTTTTTTGGTTTGGCATTTGGTAATAAAGCAGCATTTTCACAGATTTGTTTAGCAGTACCTGCTCCAACCCGAGAAAAATCTTGACATAAAAAAGCTTGCAAAGTTCTAGCAGGTGAAGTAGATAACATTTTAATCAACATCCCCAATTCTACTCCATAAGGGTGAGGTTTGATTTCTTTTACTTCTGGTGGCAAGCCTTCGGTTGCTCTGGGAAAAATAAATTGTTGTGCTTCTGGATTAGTGTAGATAAAAGTAGCATGAGGATTAACAATTGCAGTTTCTTTGATATATTCATCAACAGATTGTTTACTTTTCATATAACTTCCTTCTAACTCTATCTCAATCTTAGTGCCGTGTTCTTTGTCTTCCCATTCTACTTCCCGGTCTTGTTGTAAATCTGGGTTGTTGGTTTGGGTGTTGATTTTTAATTTAATTTGATTGGCTGGTTGGTTTTTTCCAGTTTTAGAAGTAATGGTGGCTGGTTTTCCAGTAGTAAGTTGGCCGTACAAAACTGCGGCAGAAATACCAATTCCTTGTTGTCCTCTAGTTTGAGATAACTTGTGGAATTTTGAACCATATAGAAGTTTAGCAAAAATCTTAGGTAATTGTTTTTTTACAATTCCTGGGCCGTTGTCTTCTAGAATAACTTTGAATCGTAATTCAGCTAATTGAATAATTTCAACATTAATTTCAGGTAGAATTCTAGCTTCTTCACAAGCATCTAAAGCATTGTCTACTCCTTCTTTAACAGCAGTAAGTAACGCTCTTCTGGGATTGTCAAATCCTAAAAGGTGTCTATTTTTCTCAAAGAATTCAGCGATGGAAATCTGTCTTTGTTTAGTTGCTAATTCTTCTGCGCTTTTACGAGCCATGTTTTATGGAAAAAATATTGTGTTTATAATGGTTTTGTTTTGAATTGGAGGTATGTTAGTTTTTTTCTTTCAAAAAAAGGTATAATATTGGGACTACTAACATGGCCAAAGCTGAAATTCTAAAAGCAGTGGTGATAGAATAAATCTCTGCAAAATAACCAATTAAAGGAGAGAAAATAGAAAAACCCAACGCAGCCATCAAATTATGGACTGAATTAATGGTGGCCCGTTTACTTGATTCTACTTCTAAATTAATTAAATGATCAATAACCGGGTTTCTAAGTCCAAAAAAAATTGCTGGAATCATAAAAACTAAGATGGCATAATTTTTTGTTAACAATGTGGCAATTACAATCAACAAAGGAGAAAAAATAGCAGAAATAATTATGGTTAGTTTATTGCCTATCTTTTCTGAAATATCATGAGCAATAAAATGTCCTAACGAAGATAATCCAAAAATAATGGCTGCCACCCACCCAAATAATTCTAGGGATAATCCCTTAGCTTTGAAAAAAATTGGATTCAATAAATGAATTGTTTCCCCAAACGACCAAAGAATGAAACCACCGATTAATAAAATAAATAATTGCTTTGAATGAATAATTAATTTAAATGAATTTATCATATGTCTAAAGAGATTAGAATCAATTTCTTTGTGATATTTTGGTTCTTTTATGAAAAGGACTAGTAAAGTCCCCAAAGAGATTGGAATAATGGTGTAAATAACTGGGGTGGCTAATGAAATTTTTGCCATATATCCTCCAATCACAGAACCAACCATTGCACCAAAAGGCCACAATGAATAATAAATCCCAATTACTTTCTTAAATAATCTTTCCTTATTCTCTTGTTTTAGGGTGTCATATATGATTGCAATATCAGTTCCGCTGAAAAGACTTGAACCCACTGCATTTAAGACCGCATAAATCAATAAAACATTCATGCTTTTACCAAAGTAAAGGAAAACTAATGAGCCGATGTAAATAATTGCTCCCAGGATGAGAGTTTTTTTTCTACCAAACAAATCAGCAAAGGCACCTGAAGGAACTTCTAATACTGCTGAAACAAAAGCCATAACTGAGAAAATAAGCGCCACATTAGTAACAGTTAGTAAACTTTCTTGTAAGTATAAGCCCCAAATAGCTAAGAAAAAATGCATCCCCCACAAAAACATAGCAGAGTAAATAATCCAAATATTCTTTGATTTAATCCCATACTTCTTCAAAAACATATTAAAATGAAATTAATTGGTTATTTAAAATTATCCAAAGAGCATTTCTTTCTTTTTCTTTTCTAAGAATTGGAAAACGGTTTTGTGCATTGAACCTTGTAATAACATAGCGATTGCTTGTCTAGCTATGTAGACATCGTTGGTTTCTCCAATAATGCCAATCGTTTTACCATAGACAGAAATATAAGTGTTAGTCAATCTTTCAATCTCTTCTCTTGATTTTCCAGCTTTGCCAATGACTCGGCCTTTTAATCTTAACATGGTGTTTTTTGATTTTCCAGCAATGTCTTTCATATCAATCATTTCTAAAGCATAATCTGTTTTTATTAGTTGTAAAGCAATTTTAGGATTAAATCCTCGTGCAATTGCTCTAACAATTTCTCGAGCAGTGTATAATAGCATGGCATCTTCTCCATTAATAGTAACATCTCCTTCAGAAGTAATGTCAATTTCAGTTTTGGTTTCTGCTTCAATCTCTTTTTTGGTTTTTCCTTCTTCTCCAATCAAAACAGCCACTCTTTCTTCGGGGATTTTAATCTCGTAAGAGAATTCTTGCAGTTCTGTTTTCTTTTGTTTTTCTTTGGATTCTGCCATTTAATGTATATTTTAAACCGGTTTTTTAAGATTTTACTTTATTTCTTGATGTTCTGCAGGGTTTCACTTAATTCTCTTTTAATTTTAAGTTTCTTAAAAAATTGTAAGACATTTTTAATGTCTCTTTCTAAGAGTTCTTCTGAATTAGGAGTTTTAACTAATGTGGCTTGAGAAAAATCAATCAAATATGGTTTTTCGTTGTGATTCAAGATGTTAAAAGCAGATAAATCTCCATGAATTAAGCCAAATTTGTATAATTTTCTAACTTGGGAAATTATTTCTTCTAAGAATTTTTCTGGGTTTTCAGGAGGAGAATCTTTTAATTGAGGGGCAGGTTCGCCAATCATCTCTTCAATCAAAACGTTGTTCTTGATAGCAATTGATTTTGGAGAATTTATATGGGCGTTTTCAGCTTTGATTAAATTGCGATATTCTCTTTGCACCCAAGCCAAAATAATCTGTCTTCGATGTTTATTCAAATGTTGATAACGAATATCTTTTTTAATATAAGAAAACATAATGTTGAAATCACAATTTTGAATACGATAGATTTTGATGATTATGGGGGCGTTATCTTTTTTAGCGATAAAAACATTGCTTTCCTTACCTACAAACAAAGGGGAAACCAATTCATCAAAGTAACCTTTGCTTTGTAATTCAAAGAGATTGCGATTAGTAAACTCATCGAAAACTCCCTTGAGAGTTTTAAAACGTTCTTGGTAAGTGAAAGTAGTCATAAAAATTAGATTTGAGTAGAGTTTATAATCTTTTTGCCGTGAATAGTTCCATCTGGTGTTGGTCTGGGAGTACTAGTAACATATTGTGGATCTTGCTTTTTTCGCCAAAGATTTTATGGTAGTATAGGTCGAAGTTGGGATTGAAATCAGTTGGGGTGTAGTAATATACTTTGTCTTTGATTTCGGCTAAGTGTTTTTCTTGTTGTTGAGTGGTGGGTAAGTTAAACATAGTTAAGTTTTCATTCTGGGAAGACGTGGTCTCCAGAGGTTCAGTCAATGATTCATAATGATGAGTACCATCAAATAAGCTATTTTCACTGGGAATATGATTAAGATAAAAATAAGTTGGTTTTTCGTTGTGATTCTCAAAACCAGAATGAATATTGTGAGAACGAGTCCAATACATTAATTGTTGAGGTGGAACGTGGTGTGATTTTAATTGTTGTTTTCGATCTTCTACTAATTCTTTAGCTGTAGAAAATTGTTGATTAAAAACCAAAGCGAGGAAATCTCGAAGTAAATCAGTTTCAAATAAAGTTTGATAGTTTAATGGTTTGCTTTTTAATTTGACATGAGCATATTTTCCAGCCAATTT
This sequence comes from uncultured Methanosarcinales archaeon, assembly GCA_964434885.1. Taxonomy (GTDB): domain Archaea; phylum Nanobdellota; class Nanobdellia; order Woesearchaeales; family GW2011-AR9; genus CAYSWQ01. The sequence goes on from CAYSWQ010000004.1 coordinate 47,666, forward strand.
GTAGATAGGTGTTAAATTAGCAGTGAGTAGTAGATCTAAAGAATGAACAACTCGGAAAAATGGTTCTCGGCCTTGTTTAGGGCCTTTGACAAATAAATACGTTCCATCTTGGAAAGGAACTTCTAAATTATGGCTTGAAAGGAAGTGTGTTAAGTTATCGGCTTTAGATTGAATTAATTCGGCAAATTCTTGTACTTGTAGGCCATGTAATCCAGCAAATGCTTTTTCTTTGGCTTGTAATTGAGCATATTTCTGGGCAGCAGCATATAGATTAGTACCATCCAACAATCTAGAAGCTAAACGAGATTGGGTGATGTTTGAAATATAGTTATCAAAAGTTTCTTGTTGCATTCGACCTTTTTGGACATTGTAAACTCCCCAACGAGAGAATTGATGTAAATCACTAAAGAGTTCTTCAACCATTTGTTCTGTTTCTTGTACTGTAAACGGAGATAATGAAGTAGAAAAGTCTTGTTGGGTGTTCTGCCAAGACAGGAAGGAAGTGAAGGCTGATTCGATAAATTTGTCTAGATATTGAGACATGAAAAATTGAATTTCGGAATTGTCAAAATGACGATACTTCTCTTGAAAAAAAGAATCTAACTCAAATCTTTTGTTTAGAGCTGAACGAAGATAATCTGCCCAAGGAATATATCCTAATGAAACCCCTTCATGAAAACCTCTCTTTGGTTGATAATTAATACCCTCAGAAATTAAATCTTTTTTGAATTGATGGGCTTGTTGGACTAATTTTTCTTTTCTTTTTTTTAATTTGGGCACTGCTTTTTCTGGTTGGGGCATAAAAGTACCAACAGCTGCAAAATACTTTCTTTCTCTTAAATCATTTACTGAATCAGGATTATGAACAGTTCGACCCAATTCTACAAAGAAATGATTACAAAGAGAATTGAGAGATTGAGGAATATGTAAATTTTGGATTAAATCAACCATTACCTCAACATCTTCGATAGCATAATGGCAGATTTTGTCAGCTGCTTCTAGATTTCCTTGTTCTTTGGATAATCTTTCTAAATGGCGCATCTCATCGTAGCCAATGCTTTTTTTGAAGTGATCCATTCCCAGAACATGACGAGAAACAGTTTCTAGTTTATGATCTGGTAGAAAATGGAAAGCAGTCTTAGCGTAACGCATTAGATCAAATACTTGACGACGATCAATTTTCATTCGTTCAAAAAATTTTTTGGCCACTTCAATTTTAGGAAAAAAACGTTCTTGAGGAGTTTTGTTTTCTCTAATGGCAGATTGGATAGAACGTAAATCATAGGGGGCATTGTAAGCGGAAATCACGGCAGGGTTTTGTTGGTCGACACTACAAATAATGCCTTCCAATAATTTGGCTTCAGAAGAGTAATGATAAATATTATAATTTAGGTAGAAACCATTAGAAGTTTCTCTTAAAGTGTGTACTTCTCTTTGGTAAACTCGAGAATCTAAATCGAGATAACACATCGTAACCCAAGAAATTTCTTCATCAGGGTCTCCATACAATGGTTTTTCAATATCCAACAAAAGCCATTTTTGTTGTTTCATGTTGGAAAGAGATAATTGATTTTCAAATTGAATATGGTTAAAATCTGAAAGAACTACTTCTAAACCTGTTTTTTTTAATTCGAAACTAAAACCACTTGACCCAGGTAAAGAATGATAAAGTTGGGCAATTCTCCTAGGTGTTTCTGTTTCTGGGAGTTGATTAGAATTTAATTGGGATTGTAAAGTTGATATTTGTTGATTAAAACAGCGAGTAACATAAGATTTAGCTCGGCCAGCTAGATTTTGTTGGTTTTCAGTTCTAATTAAATCAACCAAAGAATTAATTTCTTGTTGCTTGGTAAGTAATTCTTGCAAAGGAGTAGATAACTGAATAGCAGTATTGGCATTGGATGTTCTCCATCTTAATTGCTTGATATAATTGCCCCGGATGAATTCTGGAGGGAGAGTAGTAGCCTGGGAAATAGGAGCAGATACTTGAATTACTTGATTACTGATTATTTTTTCTAAAGAATTATCTAAATTACGTAGTAAATTAACTCTTTTATTTTGGCTTAATCTTTTAGTTGGGAAAAGATGATTATAATCTAGAAAAATCTCCCCTTTTCCATCAATTATCAGCAAAGGTCTCTTTTTCTTGATTCCAACATGGGTAAGAAGTTGAAACATACAATATCAGAATTAAAAAATTTATATAAGTTCTTTGATTGGTTTTAAAGTTTTTAACTACTTAATAATAGCAATAAAACCGAAAGATTTATAAAGAGACACCACTTTGAAGTGATAAACACCTCTAAAAACCACCTCTTTTCGCTCGAAGGGAAATTTATTCTCTTCAGCGTCCCAAAGGCTTTTTGCCTTTGTGGACCTCGGTAAACGGGAAATCATCTCACTTCGGTGTTAATGATACCATGTTTGCCGAGGTTTTTTCATTTACTTGCAATATTGCAAAAATGGAATAAAAAAGCAGAGGTTTTATATATTAGAGACCACATCACATTTACAAAGCCCGATTGAGTTAAGCTTTGGGAGTTTTGCATCTGCATGCAATGACCAGAGAGGTTACGTTCGGGCTTCATAATCAATAGAAAAATAGAATATTCATCACTCAAAATCATCATTTAAGTTAAGTATGTATGAAGCCAAAATTAAAGTACGGCTAAAAGATTATTCTATTTTTCTAACACAATAAGTAAATAATTAATGGCCTGCATAGTGTGGGTATTTAGTTATTCACTAAACAACGAGAAGGAGCATATTCATGTTTATCATTCAATCACTCACAAAAGTACAAGATTTGATTGAGATAAAGTGCTCTTTCTAAAAAAAGTAACTAAGTTACGGAGAAGATAAAAATGGCAAAGATAAGCCCAGTAGCGGCAAAATATATAGTTCATTCAACAATCAATATTGAAGGAGTGGTTGATAAACCAGATGTAATCGGAGCAGTTTTTGGACAAACAGAAGGTTTGTTGGGATCTGATTTAGAATTAAGAGAATTGCAAAGAAGTGGAAAAATTGGAAGAATTGAAGTTAATGTAAGTACAAGTTCGGGAAAAACAGCGGGAGAAATTGTTATTCCTAGTTCTTTAGATAAAACAGAAACAGCGATTGTTGGGGCAGCTTTGGAGATTATTCAAAGGATTGGTCCTTGTAATGCGAAGGTTGAAGTTAAGACTATTGAAGATGTAAGAACAAGCAAAAGAAGTTTTGTGATTGAAAGAGCAAAAGCTTTGTTAAGAAATCTAACTGAAACGACTTTACCAGATTCTCAAGAAATTTCAGAAGAAGTGGCTAAATCTGTTAGACAGATGGAAATCAAAGAATATGGAAGAGACAGATTAGCAGCAGGTCCAATGATTGAAGAAAGTGAAGAAATTTTAGTGGTAGAAGGAAGAGCAGACGTTCTTAATTTGCTTAAACATGGAATTAAAAATGCAATTGCTATGAATGGAACTTCTGTTCCAGAAACTATCAAGGAATTGAGTAAAAGAAAATCAATCGTTGGTTTTGTTGATGGTGACCGAGGAGGAGATTTAATCTTAAGAGAATTGTTAAGTGTAGCAGATTGTGATTTTGTCTGTAAGGCTCCAGATGGAAAGGAAGTAGAAGAAATTACTAAGAAAGAAATTCATAAAGCTCTGCGAGGAAAGATTACTGCCGAACAAGCAAAAATGGATTTTAAAATTGATGGTAATGGGGCTTTGAAAGAAAAACCAGTTCATGCTGCTAAGAATTTTCGAGACCGAAAACCAAATTATAAAAAGCCATATCAAAAACCAAATAGGTCAGAACCGAGAAAAGATGTTAAACGTGCAACACAACTTTCTCCGGAAGAAAAAACTAAATTAAAAGAAACAATCGATGATTTATTTGGAACTCGAGGAGCATGTATCTTAGATAGTCGGTTGAATGTCTTAGGGAAAGTTCCCAGTTCGGAATTAGTAACAACTGTCAAGAGTGTAAATGAAGGAATTTATGCAATTGTGCTTGATGGTCCAGTTAACGCTGATTTGGTTAAAGTAGCCAGTAGCTTGAAAGTTAAGCATGTTGTTGGTTCAGAAGTAAAAACCAAAGACACCTATGGTGTTAATGTGTTAAGTGATGATAAGTTGTAGTTTTTTATTTTTTAATTAATTCTTTTTTGTTTATTTACTTAATCACACCACAACCTTTTTATCCTTCTGGATTTTACTTTAAGTTATGACCTTTGATGTGATTATTGGAAGGAGCAAAAAAGATGTGGGGAAGTTTGGAAAAAAAGGAACTGTTCTCGTTGGTAAACAATATGTTAAGATGGGACAGACTACTTCTTTATCTAATCCGGTTTATATGGATGTAGCAGGAGCGCACGTTGTTTTTATTGTTGGGAAGAGAGGAAGTGGTAAGAGCTACACTATGGGATCGATTGCCGAAGGTCTAGCAGATTTACCTGGGGAAATAAAACAGAATCTTTCGATTGTTCTCTTGGATACAATGGGAATTTATTGGACAATGAAATACCCCAATTTTAAAGATGCAGAATTGGTTAAACAATGGGGTTTTGAACCAAAAGCATTAGATGTTAAAATTTATACTCCTTCTGGATTTTATTATAAGTATAAAGAAGAAGGTATTCCAACTGATTTTCCCTTTTCTGTTAAACCAATTGATGTTGAACCAAATGATTGGTGTAATGCTTTTAGTTTAGATCCAAATTCAGCAGCAGGAGTTTTGATTACTAGAGTTTGTCAAACTCTAAAGAAAAAAGAAGAAAGTTATTCAATGGATGATATGATCCAATTAGTTAAAGAAGACCAAGAAAGTGATAAAGTAACTATCAGTGTGGTTATTAATGAATTTGAAAAAGCTAAAGGTTGGGAAATTTTTAGAAAAGAAGGAACTCCATTAAAAGACATTATTGCTGGTGGTCAAGTAACTGTGCTAGATGTTAGTCCTTATGCAACTATGGCTTCAGGTTGGGAAATTAAAAATCTTGTAATTGGGATTGTTTGTCGAACTTTATTCCAACAAAGAATGTTAGCTCGTAAAACTGAAGAATTCAAAACAGTGGATGCGGCGATGCATTATTTTTCTAAAGAAATAAAGGAAAAAATGGAAGACCCATTAGTTTGGGTAGCAATTGATGAAGCACACGAAGCATTACCTCATGATGGGAAAACAGCAGCTTCTGATGCTTTAATAACAATCTTAAGAGAAGGTAGACAACCAGGAATATCTTTAATCTTAGCTACTCAACAACCAGCAAAAATTCATACTGATGTAATGACTCAATCCGATACAGTAATTGCTCATCGACTGACAGCTAAAATGGATACAGAAGCATTAGGGTTGTTAATGCAAAGTTATATGAGAACTGGGTTGGATGCAGAAATAGATATGCTCCCTAGATTAAAAGGAGCAGCAGTATTGTTTGATGATTCTAATGAAAGATTGTTCCCAGTACAAATGAGGCCAAGATTTACCTGGCATGGTGGTGGTTCTCCGACTGCTATTCGGGAGAAGAAAGAGTATTTTAGTAAGAGTATGAAGAAGTTGAAAGAGATTTGAAATTCTTAATAAATTTTATAAGTAGCATTGAATTTGATATTAAAGAGAGAAATTTCGTGGAGTGTAATGCGTGATGATTAGGTGAACACCAGCTTCATTATGAAGAACGGAAGTAACTGATGAACGCACATTGATCCTTATCTGGCTAATAAACCAATTAACCCTTTCTTAACAGCTAAGCAAACTTTTTGACCGATTTCACTTTCTGGATTAATCTTGACTACTCCTTTTTTACTGCTTCTCGTAGTTACAAGATATTCTTCTCCAGAATAGATATCAATTTCTTTATCAGCATGGTTTTCATCTAAAGAAAAAATAATGTTGTTTCTAACTTCAACAGCAAATTCAATTCTTTGTCCACCAAGTTGTTCTTTTAATTCTCGTAAATCAATTTTGAGCTGAAGTTCTTTTTCAATTCTTTCAATTTCTCTACCTTGTTTACCAATAATTTTGCTCATGTTTTTACTGGGGACATAAGCAACAATCTTTTTTCCGGAAACAACCTCAACCTCTAAATTAGAAGTGTATTTTTTCAAGCGATCAATTACTCTTTGTTGAATTAGTTTTTTATCTACTTGGATTTCTTTTTCTACTGGCATCACTGTAGTTTGGTCTCCGTAAGAATAAATTTCATATTCTAACCTTTGGTTAAAAAAATCTCGAACTTCAATTACTGGTCGAGCTAAATCTGCTTCTAACATCCCAGAAGGAACCTTAACTTTCATTTGTAAAGTAAGAACTTTGTCAATTTTACCACTTTTGATAAAAACAACCAAATCAACAATTTGGGGCAAAATACCTAGTTCTATTCTTCCAATAAATCTTTGAATAGTATCTACTGGTTTAGTAGCATGTAAAACACCCACCATCCCAATTCCTGCCAACCTTAAATCAGCAAATAATTTGAAATCTTCCGTGTTTCTAATCTCATCAAAAATAGTGTGGTCTGGTCTGCTCAATAATAAGACATCATGAATTTCTTCGCGTTCACCAAAAGTTAAGGAGTATTGAGTTATTTCTTCACTCAACATCAAATCACGTGGACTTTCTCCAGTTTTTACAATTTTATTATGGGTGTTGAAATGTTCAGCTAATGCTCTAGCCAAAGTAGTTTTTCCTTCCCCAGGAGAACCAGAAATCAAAATCCCTTCTGCAGCACTAGTTAGTCTTTCATGTAATTCTGGAGACAAATCATAATCGCTTAACTCTAATCGAGCTACTGGTTTCACGGCAGTAATCTCCCAACCGTCACTAAAAGGATGACGAGTGATGACGATTCTGAATTCCCCAAGTTGAACAATGGAACTGCCAGCTCGATCAATTTCTAAAAAACTTTTTTTTGTTACTTCGGTTTGATGGAGGATGTTCTGGGCCAATTCTTGAATTTCAATACGCGATAGCTTTTGGTCTAGTTTAATTGATTGCCATTGGCCAGGAACCCCTTTTTTACAAACAGGAAAACTGTTTTCACGCAAGTGAACACTGATAGTCTGTTCGTCAAAAAAATCAGATAATTGCATAAGGCTTCTTTGACTGAAGTTTATTAAAAACTTTTCTTTTCTCTGAAATCTAGTTTGTTGTTAATTAATTATTTTTTGTCGACGTAGAAAAAAATTATTAAAAAAATTTAGTGGGAGTAGAATAATTTTTATCGTCGATAAAATTGAAATGTGGGGAATAATAAAAAAAGAAAACATTTAAAAAGAAAATTATCTTTCTCGAAAGTACAATAGTCCTTTGGACTTTAGACTTTCCTTGAGAAAGAAAAGAAATTCAAAAGGCTCTTCCCAAAAATGAGGTGAAATGATAATGGCTAAAAAGAAGGTTGTCAAAAAGAAGGCTTCTAAGAAAAAAGTTGTAAAGAAAAAGGCAGTTAAAAAGAAAGTAGTTAAGAAAAAGGCTGTGAAGAAAAAAGTTGCTAAGAAAAAACCAGTGAAGAAGAAGGCAGTTAAAAAGAAAGTAGTTAAGAAAAAGGCTGTGAAGAAAAAAGTTGCTA
>CAYSWQ010000004.1:55320-68932 GCA_964434885.1 uncultured Methanosarcinales archaeon
AGAAAAAGAAACCAGTTAAAAGAAAATCACCAAAAAGAGTGAAGGCTGGTAAGAAGGCAGCTCGAACTAAAGCACATAAAAAGAATGTTCGGAAAGCAGCCGGTAAGAAGGCAGCAGCAACTAAAAAGAGAAAAAAAGCAGTTCGGAAAGCAGCCGGTAAGAAAGCAGCTCGAACCAGAAAAAGAAAAACTGCAGTGAGAAGAAAAGCTGGTAAGAAGGCAGCAGTAACTCGAAAGAAAAACAAAAGATAATTCTTTTTTTATTTTATTATATTTATTATATTATTTAACCAGAGTTTTAATTTTTCCAAGAAATTTTTTCCCGTGATTTTGATATTAATTTCTTTTTTAGTCTGGAATTTCTTTTTATCTTTGTCTTCCCAAGAAATTTGAACTAAAAATTTATTACTTGTTCCCAAACCTTGGCTGTTTGATTTAACTAAAAATTGTTTAGGTTGATTTAATTCTTTAATTGTCCATTGGTTTTTGGATTTGGGTCCAATTAAAACTAACTTCACATTATATGGACTAGAAAAAGAAGATTTTTTAATTGTGGGAGAAATAGTGAACCCTTTATTATATTCGACTTGTTTCGGAAAATTAATTGTCAAGGCAATTTGTGGTTGATCCAAAATAGTATATTCTAAATATGTGTTTTTTTCAATTACAGAGTTACTTGCTTTTACTAGAATTTTTTGATAGCCTGGAGTTTGACCAGATATTTTTGTATTGATTGTTTCAACCTGGTTAATAGGAAGGGAAGAAATTTCTTTACAAGTGGTAGCTAAACAAAATTTGATATTTTGAAGATTGGTGTTACCTTTGTTTTTTAATTGACAAGAAAAATCATTAGTTTGATTTAGATTTACTTCTTTTTTGTATTGACAATTAAAATCAATGTTTTGAGAATATGTTTTCTCTCCTTGATCAGGAGTAATCAATTTATTGACTTCTTCTTGAGAGTAAGCAATCTTATTACGTAATGCTTTGAATTTTTTTACAATAGAAACATTTTTTTCTGAATACAATGCTACTGGGAATTCATACCAATAATTGCTTTGGAGGTTTTGAGCTACTTTGATAGTCCAAAAAACTTCTTTTGATTCAAAAGGTTTCAATAAAATAACTTTCTTTTTCTCTCCAATAATTGTAACTTCTTTAGGAACAGCCAAGTTGAGAGTGGTGGCAGCATAATAATTGCCTTTATTTTCAACTGTTCCTTTAATCAAATTGTAACTGCCAAAACCTACTTCTTTACCTAGAATTTCTTGATCTAATGCAATATCATCTGGACTGGTAATTCCTTTATTTTCCACATTAACTACAAATTCTAATTCTTTGGATTTTAATTGAACATTATTAGATAACCATTCAAATTTTGTGGAAGGTTCAGCAGGATCAAAACCATCTCTTAATTTTATGTGAGTAACATCAACATAACCATATTCACCAAAAGTGATATCAAAACCCACCCACCCATAACCAGGAAAAAATACTTCGGCCCAACCATGTGGGAGCCAAGGTTCTTCGAAAAGCTCTGAAGTAGAATAACTAATTCCGGAAACAAATCTCGCTGGAATTCCTAAAGAACGACACATTGCAATAAACAAACTAGTCATCTCATCACAAACTCCTTTCTTATTTTCCAAAACCCAGGAAGCTTTTTGAGAAGAAGTAGTGGTTAGAGTCGTTAATTCATAATTGATATTGGCTTCTACCCACTTAGCTAAATTAAAAACAACTTTGAATAAGTCAGTTTCTCCTTCTGCTAATTTAGTAGCTTGAGAAATAATCTTTTGGTTGTCTTTATCAATAGTTTTAGTCGTGGTTAGATAGTTATCTAGATTTTGAGTGTCTGTTTTAGATAATGGAAAATTAATTTTTTTAGTAATAGGAATTCTACGATTTTTGGTTCTGATTTTTGAATTGAAACCATATTTTTTGGTTTCAATTTTTTGGTCATTCCATTCGAAAAAAACAAAATTGGTTTTGGTTGTTCCAGAACTAGTCCATTTGGTTATTTCTTGACGAAAATTTGGTTCAGGGTAAAGGTGTAATTCGGTTTTAACATTACTTATTTTACCTTGACCTTGATCAATCAATTCTATTTCACCTTTTACATCTAAGGAAAGATCTAAAGATTCGTGGAGATAAAGATTATTATCTGCAGAAACAAAAATAGTTAGAAGTAATAATATGGGGAATAAATGGATGATTTTCATCATCTATACAAAAACATTATAAATTATAAATCTTTCTTTCTCTTAATGATCAAATTATATAATACTTTGACTAGAAAAAAAGATAAGTTTGTAGCTTTGAAAAAAGAAGTGGGAATTTACACATGTGGTCCAACAATTTATAATTATGCCCATATTGGGAATTTACGTAGTTATATTTTTGCAGATATTTTAAACCGGGTTTTGGTTTTTAATGGATTTAAAGTTAAACAAATAATCAATCTAACTGATGTAGGTCATTTAGTTTCTGATGCTGATGTCGGAGAAGATAAAATGATGAAAGCGTTAGTAAGAGAAGGGTTGAAACCTACTGCTAATAATTTGTTGAAAATTGCTGATAAATATGCTAAATCTTTTTTTTTGGATATTAAGAAATTGAATATTACTGAACCATTTAAATGGCCAAAAGCAACTGAACATATTAAAGAAATGATTAAGATTATTGAATTGTTATTGAAGAAAGGATTTGCTTATGAAACTTCAACTGCAGTTTATTATGATATTTCTAAATTTAAAGAATATGGTAAATTGGCCAATTTATCATTGGAACAATTGGAAGCTGGGGCGCGAGTGGAAGTAGATAAAGAGAAGAAAAACCCGCTGGATTTTGTATTGTGGTTTAAAGCAGTAGGGAAGCATACAAAACATATCATGCAGTGGGATTCTCCTTTCTCTAAGGGTTTTCCTGGATGGCATATTGAATGTTCAGCTATGTCTTCTAAATATTTAGGAAAGCAATTTGATATTCACACGGGAGGAATGGATCATATTCCAGTTCATCACACGAATGAGATTGCACAATCAGAAGCTGCTTTTGGTGTTAAGCCCTGGGTTAAGTACTGGATGCACAATGGATTCTTGGTTTTAAGTAAAGGAGAAAAAATGGCCAAATCAGGAGAGAATTTTGTGACTTTAGATGTTGTTGAGGAGAGAGGATTTGATGCTTTAGATTATCGTTATTTTTGTTTGGGAACTAATTATCGTAAACCATTAATGTTTAGTTGGAAAGCCTTGGAAGGAGCTAAAAATGCTTTTCATGGATTGAAAGAGAGGGTTTTAGAACTGAAAGATTCAAAGTCAAATGAAGTGAATAAGAAATTAGTGGAGAAGTATCAGAAGCAATTTTTGGAATCTGTTAATGATGATTTGAATACTCCTCAAGCTTTAGCAGTGATGTGGGATGTTTTGAAAGACGATAAGTTGGAAAGTGAGGGTAAATTGGGTTTGGTTTTGGAATTTGACAAAGTATTTGGTTTAGGTTTAAAAGATTTAAAGAAAGACAAAATTCCTAAGGTGGTTCTTGAGTTAGTTAGTGCAAGGGAAGCTGCTCGGCAGGAGAAAGATTGGGGATTGGCCGATAAAATAAGAGATGAAATTAAGAAGAAAGGTTATTTGATTGAAGATGGGAAGGAAGGAGTTAAGGTTAAGAAAGAATAATTCTAAAAATTAAAATAAAGAAATAAAAAAGAAATAAAAATTACTTCTTAGCGCCCATGATTCTGAACATAGTGGTGCTACACTTTGGGCATTTGCCTTTCATTGCTCTTCTTGTAGTGCCACCTTTTCCTTTCATAGTGACTTCCTTAGCATCAGACATTTCTTGTTTTGCCTTACATTTCACACAATAAGCTTCTACCATTTTTTAAAACACCTCATATTAGTTTTTTTCTTAAATATGTTTTATAGTCTCTATAATTTTAGCTGGTTTTAAAAACCTTCCTATAAATTTACTCCTATTTTGACTTTAAATACCTCTGTTTCTAAATCAGTCTTTCCTTTGAAAATAATGGTTTTTGCGTTCAAAACTGCTTTCAAATCTTCAATTATTGGTTTAATTTTGTTTTCTAAGTCTTTTCCAATAAAGATAAGTTCTTTAATTTCTGCTTTGAGAGATAATTGTTTTTCAGATTTGAATTTTCTCACAGTATTGATAATATCTACACCTAAATCACCAATCTCTTCTGCTTCTTTGTTAATTTGATCTTTTTGAAATTCTGGCCATTTAGTTTGATGGATGCTTTTTTGTTCTTTGAAACCTAACTGATATAATTCTTCGGTAATGTGTGGAGTGATTGGGGCCATCATCTTGAGAATGGAAAGTATGGTTTGATGTAGGGTTTTTTGTGCGCTTTTTCTTTTGTCATAACCTCTTTCATTGGGATTATATAATCTGTCTTTAACAATCTCTAGATATTGGTCACAGAATTGGTGCCAAAAGAATTTTTCTACTCCTGCTTTGGTTTTTGAATATTCATAATTATCAAAAGCAGTGGTGCTTTCTTGAATAAGTCGGTTTAGTTTGCTAATTAACCATTGGTCGAAGATTTCCGTGATTTTTGATTTGGAGTCATAATCATCTAAATGCATAAGAGCAAATTTAGAAGCATTCCATAGCTTAGTAACAAATTTATGTCCAGCCAAAACTTCTTTTTCTTGATAAGGCAGATCTTCTCCTAATTTAACTGAAGCCGCCCAAAAGCGAAAAGCATCAGCCGAGTATTTACTAATCACTTCTTGTGCCACTACAAAATTACCTTTGCTTTTACTCATCTTATGGCCAGTTGGATCTTGTCCATGTCCGGAAATCATGATATTAGACCAAGGAATGTTTTTGTGATGGTAATAAGATTTAACAATAGTGTAAAAAGCCCAAGTTCTGATAATATCATGGGCTTGAGGTCTTAAAGACATTGGTAAGAGGTTGTTTTCTTTGCCGCCCCAATCTTCATTGATCTCTGGAGTGCAAGAAGAAGTCATCCAAGTATCCATAACGTCCATCTCGGGGATGATATTTGGTTTTTCGCAATCACATTTGCCTGGGAAAGATTCTTCTCTAGGGTCAACAGGAAGCTTCTTTTCATCTGCTAAAAAAACTTTCTCACAATTGTCACAATACCATACTGGAAAAGGAACTCCATAAAATCTTTGTCTAGAAATTCCCCAATTCCATTGCAAGTTTTTAACCCAGTGTTCATAACGAACTTTCATGTGTTGAGGATGCCAGTTAATTTTATCGGCAATTTCAATCAATTCTTCTTTTTTATCTAACACATTAATTTGCCATTGTGGTTTTTTTAGAAATTCAATTTCTGTACTACATCTTTCGTGAACATTAACGGAATGAGAGATTTCTTTTTGTTTAGTTAGTAAGTTGGCTTCTTTTAGATCTTCTAGAATTTGTTTTCTAGCTGCTTTGATTTTGAGATTTTCGTATTTATTGGTTAGTTCGTTCATCTTCCCATATTCATTAAAGATAATTCTAAGAGGAAGTTTATGTCTTTGCCATTTTTCCACATCTTCTTTATCTCCAAACGTACAAACCATCATCAAGCCAGTTCCTTTTTCTTGGTCAACTGCTTCATCGCTTAAAATAGGAACTTCATAGTTGAACAAAGGAACTTTAGCAAATTTGCCTTTTAATTTTTGATATCTTTTATCTTCCGGATGATAGAATAAGGCAACACAAGCTGGAAGCATTTCTGGTCTAGTAGTTGAGATAATGAGGTCTTGGTTTTTGTGTTTGAAAATTATATCACTAAACTGAGAGTTTAATTCTTGATTTTCTAAATCTGCTTGAGAGATAGTGGTTTGACATTTAGTACACCACAAAGTAGGTGAATCAATTCTTTCTAGTCTGTTCTTTTTGTATAGATCTAAGAAAGATTTTTGCGCAACTCTCATGGCTTTATCTCCAATAGTATGGTAAAGAAGATTCCAATCAATAGAGAAACCTAATCTGGTGAATAAATCATGATAAGTTTTTCCAGTTTTTTCAGTTTCTTTTAAACATAATTTGATGAATTCTTTTCTCGTAATTTTAGATTTGTTGATTTTGTGTTTCTTTTCGACATACCTTTCTGTAGGTAAACCATTATCATCAAAACCCATGGGAAAGAAAACATTAAAACCTTGCATTTTTTTGTATCTTGCAACAAATTCAAACTGAGAATAATGCATCCCGTGACCAACGTGTAAATGATCAGCAGAAGCATAAGGGGGAGGGGTGTCGATGCTGTAAATATTTTTGTCTTTAGGATCAAATTTAAAGATTTGATGTTTTTGCCAATATTCCTGCCACTTTGGTTCTGATTCTTGAGGATTGTATTTTTTAGGTAATTCTTTCATTTTAGAAGTGATTGTTGGGTTATTTAAAAAATTAATCTATAATCTAAACCCAAAAAGCTTATTAAAGTGCTTATTGTGATAATAATATGCAACCATTTCCTTTAAAATATCAACCAAAGAAATTGTCGGAAGTTAAAGGACAAGATACTCCCTTAGGGAAGTTGAAAGGGTATGTTGACAATTATAGGCAGCAAAGAAAAAAAGCTGCTTTTGTTTATGGGCCGATTGGTTGTGGAAAGACTTGTTCGGTCTATGCTTTAGCTAAAGAAGGGAATTTTGAAACAATTGAGATTAATTCTTCTGATCTTCGTAATGAAGCAGGTATCAATTCTTTAATTGGTTCAGCAATGAAACAAAGAAGTTTGTTTTTTCAGAGCAAGATTATAATTATTGATGAGATTGATTGTATTTTTGGTCGGCAAGATAGAGGTTGTGCTAGTGCGATTAACAAATTGATCAAAGATTCAGTTTATCCAGTGATTTTAACTGCCAATGATCCTTATAATAAGAAATTGGCTACTTTGCGAAAAGCTTCAGAAATGATTGAATTTAATCGCTTGAGTTATCCAACCGTGGCTAATGTTTTGAAAGATATTTCTGTTCGAGAAGGAATAAAATATGAAGAGATGGCCATTAATACTTTAGCCAGAATACAAGATGGAGATTTGAGAGGGGCTTTGATTGATTTACAGTTGTTGGCTTATGATAAGAAATTAACAGTGGGAAAGATAGAGTATTTATCTGATCGAAAGAAAACAGACAATATCTTTAATGCTTTACGAATGATCTTTAAAGCTAGTTCAGTAGATAATTCTTTAGAGTCTTTGCGTAATTTAGATATTCCTATGAATGAAGTAATGTTATGGTTAGATGAAAATTTGCCCTTGGAATATACTGTACCTGCTGATTTGTGTAGGGCATATGATAAATTAAGTAAAGCCGATGTTTTTAATGGTCGGATACGTAGGCAACAACATTGGAGATTTTTGGTATATATTAATAATTTTTTAACAGCAGGGGTTTCCTCTTCTAAGTCTGCGAAGAACCCCAATTTTATTCAGTATAGACAGACTAAAAGAATATTGAAGTTATGGCAAGCGAAGATGAGAAATGCTAAGAAAAAAGATTTAGCAGCGAAAATAGCTTTGAAGACTCATTCTTCTCAGAAAAGAGCTTTGCAGGATGTTTTGTATTTCAAACATATCTTTAAGAATTCTTCTAACCAAGATGAGTTTGTTGATAATTTTGATTTGAGTAAGGATGAAGTTGATTGGTTAAGAAGGTAAAATTAATAAAAGAAAAAAGAAACCCCACATAAAATGACTTTAGAACAGTTTCATAGTTTTTTGAAAAAGAAAGGTTTTATCTATCCTAGTTCTGAGATTTATGGCGGAATTAGTGGTTTTTATGATTACGGGCATTTAGGAACTTTGTTGAAAAGGAACTTGGAAAATACTTGGAGAAAATATTTTTTAGGTTTGGATCCAAACTATTTTGAAATTGATGCTTGTCAAATTATGCACCATGATGTTTTCAAAGCTTCTGGCCACATTGAACATTTTCTAGATCCAATCTTGAATTGTAGTAAATGTGATTTTACGGAAAGAGCAGATCATTTCTTGTTGGAACATACTAAAGAAAAACATATTGAAGGGTTGTCTGTGAAGAGATATGATGAACTTATTTCTCATTATGGTTTAACTTGTCCTACTTGTAAAAGTGCTTTACAGAAAGTTAAAATGATTAATATGATGTTTCCTTTGTATCTAGGAACTTCTCAATCCCAGATTGCTTACTTGCGTCCGGAGACGGCCCAATCTCCTTATGTTAATTTCAAATTGCAGCATGAATTGTTGAGGAAGAAAATTCCACTTGGTTTAGCAACGATTGGAAAAGCTTTTAGGAATGAGATTTCTCCACGGAATTTAACTTTGCGTGGTCGGGAATTTACGCAAGCAGAATTGCAGATTTTCTTTAATCCTCAAAACTTTGAAGTTGATTTCAAGAAAGTTGAAGATCAGAAATTGCAAATGTTGTTGGTTAGAGATCGGAAAGAAAGTATGGTTAAGAAGATTTCTTGTAAATCTTTGAAGAAAGACCTTCCAGAATGGTATATTTATCATTTAGCAAAAATTCAAGAGTTTTTCTTAGAAGTTTTGCAGGTTCCGGTTGATAAATTTCGTTTGTTTGAATTGACTAAAGAAGAAAGAGCTTTTTATAACAAATATCATTTTGATATTGAGATTGATTTGAACAATCTTGGTTTTACTGAAGTTGGTGGTTTGCATTATCGAACCGACCATGATTTAGGTGGACATCAAAAGACTTCTGGACAGAAAATGGAATTAATTGATGACAAAGGAGAGAAGTTTGTTCCCCGAGTATTAGAATTATCTTTTGGAATGGACCGGATGCTTTATTCACTTTTGGACTTAAATTATGTTAAAGATGAAAAAAGAGGAAATGTGGTTTTAGGATTGCCTAAGAAATTATCTCCTTTCTTTTGTGCAGTATTTCCATTAGTTAAGAATAAAGAAAAGATTGTTGGGAAGGCTGAGAAAGTGTTTAAGGAATTGAATGGTTGTTATTCTTGTTATTATGATCAAGCTAGCAGTGTTGGTCGTCGTTACGCTCGGGCAGATGAAATTGGAGTGGTCAATTGTATTACAGTAGATTTTGAAAGTCTAGATGATGATTGTGTGACTATTCGTGATCGAGATAATACCAAACAAAAAAGAGTCAAGATTTCTGAATTGAAAAATAAGTTGTTTGAATTGTATACTAGTTGAATTACAAAGTATCTCTTACCACTTCTAGAAGATTAGCGATTAAACTATCGGCCACACTTTGATTTTGACCTTTCTTTAAATCTTCAACCATCATTTTAATTTTTTGATTCTGATTTCCATATTGTTCAAAAGTAATCGCAACCTTGTGATCAATTGTGTGTTGGTTTTTGTCGGTGTTATTAGAGATCCATTTTCCTGCTTCTAAAATTTCTGAGTTTCTCTTTTCATTACTTAATTCAATCATCGCCTGCCCAATCAAGGAGTTAGCATATTCTAATCTTTGGCCTTCTTTAAGAAATTTGAGAGCCATCGAGAATTGGTCTTTTTTAGAATGTCCCTTCTCAAAAAAACTCGTGGCAGCCACATCCATCCCCATCCTGAATAAGTCCAGATTATCAAATATGACAGTACCAATATACAAAGATAGTAAAACTGCCAACCAAACCAGTTGCATTTCAGGAACCCAGATAACCGCAATAAAATAAATGATCATTAAACTTAACAACAAAGAAAGACCTAAAAAGAAAGTGCACAGGTATCCAAAAAATCTTTGGACAAATACTTTTCCCACAGTAGTATAACTAAAAGCAAAGTATCCAGTTAAACTGCATAAAGTAATTATCCCCATAATTACAGCAATGGCTTCTAATTTTCCTGATTGACTAGCTGCAAGTAATCCTTTTCTAATAGGGTTTAATAGCAAGGCCGCAATAACAAAAGTGAGAGTGTATTTGATTAAATGTTCTTCCAATATTCTCTTAGTAAAAGCCATAATTTATCCGAAAGAAGACCTTATTTAAATTTTATGATAGAATGGTGCTGTCAAGTTAAATGTGTTAGTAACAAAACCACCCTGCATGGCCCAGGGATTTTTAGCTAAAAAAAGCTAAAAATGGGCCTCCTTTGGCAAAAGTGGTTTTGTAACACGCAAAATTGACTACACCAGATAGAATATATTCAATTAACTAAAAATTGAGGACTACAGCATAAGGCACGATAATTGCCTTGGATTTTGTCTTTGCAAGTTTTAAGCACTTCATTTTCCCAAGCGAGAACACAGGTTTTCTTTAAATTTCCACAAGCAATAGTTCCTCGCATTTTTCCAGTTCCAGAAGTGATCTCGCAAGAACTAATCATGCTTTTGATCCCTTGGTCAGAAGGCAAGGTAGAATAAGCTTGACCGACAGTAGAGATATAACTGGCCAACATGATTAAAATAGCTAAAGCTGAGACAACCATCACTACAATGACCATGGTTTCATCCCAAGGATGTTTTTTGATATGGTGTTTGATATTCATTTTAACAACAAGTACATCTGGTAATGGTGTTTTTACTCCATTTAGTTGGGAAACCAGTTTCTTTTAATTGACAGATATTTGAGCAAGAAGTGGCAGAACCAGTTCTCACTTTACACTTATTTAACATTTTTAAGATATCTAAATAACTGAAAATTTGAATCTTAGGAACTACTTGTTTGATGGCTGCTTTTTTGGCTTCAGGTATTTTAGTGCAGATTTTATTAATGCACATTGATGTTCCAGCTTTGTCACAAGTTAAACCATCGCAATCTGAATCCTTACAATCATCTAAGTTATCTCCATCATCGTCTTTTTTATTAATACATGAAGTTTCTTTGCATTCTCTGGTTGTGTTAAGACAACTAGCCCCTTTGCCACAACCTAATAGCGGACTACAACATCTGGCTCCACCAGGACCATTTTGACCAGCTAAGATACAAGCCCCATCAAAACAATCTTTATTCCAAGTGAATAAATCTAAGCTACCAAAAAAATTCATTGGACCTAATAAAGCTGTTCCTGCCACGACTGGTGATTTAACAGCCATAGTGACATTTTGGCCTTTTTTAGTGAAAATATAATTAGTATTGGTGGTGATTTTAATTTTGTTTAAAGTTGCAAAAATTGTTAATTTGTCCAAATATTCTTTTTTAGTAAAGCCAATTAGTTTTACAATTTGTTCATTGATGATAACATCTGTCAGTTTACTCCCAACATTTACTCCCACTGCACTATTCCAATCATTATCTTTTTTGTCATTACAAATAATTTCAGAACATTTGCCCAATACACAAGCAGAACCAATACCTGCACATTGTTTGAGGTTACAATCAGGATCTTCGCAATCTGTTTTTCCATCCCAATCATCATCTTTTCTATTAGTGCAACTTTCTGGTTTGATTTCATGCCATTTTTTGCCATCGCAATGATAGGCGTTATTCACATTGTATTTGCGATCACATTTCCACCAAAATTCTCGAACGGGAATTATTCCTTTGTAAGTTCGGTTGTAACAAAGGAAATTATTTACTATATCACCTTCTTTTTTTACTATTCCAGAAGGGCCTTTTTTGTAGACTTTACCATCTAAATCGCATTCATACCACTTATAATTCCCTGTTGAATTATCACATAAAGCATCAAAATTATAAGGGAGAGTGTTTGGAATAGGAATTGTTTTTCCAACATATTCGGATTCGCACTTCTTTGCAAAGATCATTGTCCCGTCACAAATATACTCATTATTTTGATCAGATGGAGTGTTTCCTTTGAAAATAAACCCATCACAATTAGAATCTTCGCAATCTGTTTTTCCATCTCCATCATCATCTTGAGTATTGTTGCAGATTTCATTTCCTGTTGGTTTAGATATCGATCCAGGTTGATTTCTATCTATTATTTCAATCTCATCCACTAAACCAGAAATACCATAAATTGATTTTAAACCATCTTTGATAGTACAACAAGTATATTCTCCTCGATATTGGTGGTCGAATATCACTTTGATTGTTCCTTTAATTATGTTAATGGAATTAATTTTACCTGACGTTGGAGGCATGTAATAATAACCTCCTTTTTTTATGGATGCAGCAAATTTGATACCTCCAAAATACTCTTGGGTATAGAGTTCGATACTACAATCATCTAAACATTCTAATTTTTTAATTCTAGTTACTCCTGACGTAGAAAGTAAGTTGTTGGTACGACTCACAAGAGTAGTAATGGTATCCCCTTGGGATTTTAGTTTAGCATGGTAGGTTTTCCCCAACTTAATAGATGCTACGTAACCAACTTTGTTTTTACCAACAACTAATTTTTCAGGTTTTCCCCAAAGAACTTCTTTAATGGATGAAAAAACCATGTTCTCACACAAAATAGGTTGATTTTTGGTTTTATCCCATATTTGAAGAGAGTTACCAGAAAACTCTGGTTCAGTATACCCTTTTGAAGATACGATTGTTCCAACAAGATCCCCTTGGTAATCTTTTTTTTCATAAATCCGAGCCTCATAACCTTCGGCTACCATAAATCTCTCGAAAGGGAAATTAAAATTAGGGACGCTACAATCTAACTGCCCATAAGAAGTAATCCATGCATCCACATACTTAGTTTTTACTATTGGTGTTGTAGTAGCACATACCATTAAACTACCTAATATCAACAAAACAAGTACAAACACTAACATCTTTTTCATCATTTTGGATAATCACAACATAGACAGTTGTTCTTGGTTACAGAGTTACTACAATCATTTTCGATCGGGACACAGATTTTTTTTCCGCAAATATTGTCGCAAGTTCCTGAACCAGTTGTTGGAGTGCAGTAATCTTTGAGTAAAACTAAAGTTCCTGGATAGGTTGGGATTTGGGGATCTAGCTGCACTGCTGCTCCAGCGATGGCTTCTAATTTACCTGTTTGTACTACTTGCAAACCCAAACCAACAAGGACTACTATTAAAACTGCACCTAGAACAAAACCTATTTCTATCTTCTCTTTTCTGGTAATCTTACTCATTCAATTGATAACTAAATCTTTTTTCTATATAAATCTATTGGAAATTTTTGCCAGAAATTTTCCAGAAAATTTCTGTTATTTTAATCTTAATTTAGCCTAAAATAAGTAAAAAAATAAGTAAAAAATAAGTAAATTTAGGATTATTTTATTATAAAAATAGTAAGTTTTATAAATAGTAATAAAATAAGTGTAAAATATCAATAAAAATAAGTAAAATTTAAAAAGGGAAAAGAAATCATTTTCAAAAGATGCCAGTAGAGATAAAGCGGAAGTTATACACAAGAGGATCTAGTTTTGAAACCACTATTCCTATGCCAATTCTTTTCAAATTAAATACAGAAAAAAAACATAACGTTATCTTTAAATATGATGCAGATAAAGACAGATGGTATCTAGATTTTGAAGAAACTAAAAAGAGGAAGACTAGATGAAATTAGATAAAAGAGGTTCGGTAGTCGCACTAACGGTTTTAATAGCGACAGTCATTCTAATTTCAACTGGACTTTATCTAGCCCCAGAAATAAATAGTCCAACTGGGGCAGCAATTGGAACGCAAACGATTAGTGGTGTTTGTAATATTTCAATTAAAGAAGATATCTTGAATATTGGTAAGAACATACAGATAACAATAGTCCCTACCACGACC
>CAYSWQ010000005.1:0-55510 GCA_964434885.1 uncultured Methanosarcinales archaeon
GGTCTTCGTCCATATCTTGCTCCAAATCTTTTAGTCGGCATTTTAGGTTATTTTGTGGGCTATTTTTTAAATGTTTTGCTTAAAAAGGTCAATTCATTATAAATTGGGGCCGCCCGGATTCGAACCGGGGTTCAAGCGTCCCAAACGCTTAGTGATAGACCAAGCTACACTACGGCCCCAATGAATGCTTTTAAACGGTGTGTTTTTAAAAGGTTTTTGCTAATTTTAAACTAAAACTTCTTTACTTCGATGGATTTTTGGGAGGTAATTGAGTATTTTTTGGTCTTTATATTTAGCACAACTAATGATTTCTTTAGCATATTTTAACAATACAAAACGGTTTTTCTCTCCTAAATCTTTAGGTAGGTCTTCACCAAGAAAATAACTTTTTAATTCTTGGTTATTTATTTCAATGATGTTGGTTTTGGCTTTTTGACCAATTAACCAGGCCCCTTCCATACTTAAGCGAAGTTCATTTTTGAATTCACCAAAATATAGGCCATATTTGTCAATTCTTAATTTATCTAATTCAATTTGAGAAATATCTTTATTAGTGATGAATAATTTATTTTTGTTATTTAGTAAAAAAACATAATCTTCTGTGTAAGTGTAATCAAATTGTTCTTTTAGAATATTCTTTATTTGTTTTATTTCTCTAGTGTTAAGTATTTTTAATTTTTGCATTTAATTGAGATTGGGTTTTGGTTTAAATGGTTTTCTGAAATATTTAGTAAAGTTTATAAATGGTCTTTTTTGTTGGTCTAAAAATGAAAATCGAATTTAATGGAGAAGAATATTTGGTGGATAGAAAAGCAGAAAAATACCTGAGAACTAATTATCCTTTGTTTTTTGATCCAGATAAAGACCGAACGAACCAATTAGTAACACAATTAAGAACAGATCCTCAATTTGATTTAAAAGATAAAAACTTACAGGTTTATGTGGGATTAAAAAAAGAACATCATGAGTTTGGTAGTATAATGCCTGGTTTGGAAAAAAAGCTTAGTTTTAGAGAAATCTAGTTGATTTTTAACCAACACCCCAAATAGCATTGTTTTTTCTTTTAATTTCTGCAATTTCTTTCATGATAACTATTTCTTTTTCAGAAAGATATTGTTTTAATTCTTTTAATTTTTTGAAATCTTCTTCTGGAACATCAGAATAATAAAAATCTCCTTCTTTAATTTGTCGACCAACAGTGGCTCCTTCAATAGCCATGGCTAATTGCTTACCTTGTTTAGCTTCACTTAAATTTTCCCCTTCACTTTCTAGGTTTTTTACTTTACCAACCTGTTTACCTTCTTTGTTCATTACATAGCCGTTAGTTTTAATAGAACCGATCTCTATTTCGACTCCAACAATAGCAGGATTGTTTTGGCGAAAAGTATAACCTTTTAACACAAAGAATTTACATGGTTTAGTTAGTTTTCCTAATTGTTCAGCTTCAATTTTTTTCATTAATTCTTCAACATATTTATCATATTCTTCAAGAATGTGGTAAATTACAGGTTGAGTGATAATTTTAACCTTTTTATCTTTCAAGAAATCTTCTACATCGGAATTTAATTTGACATTAAACCCTAAAATGATTTGGTTGAAATCATCTGCACTAGATTCGGCTTTAGAAATATCTTTTTTACTAATGTCCCCGATTGAGGCAGATTGAACAGGGATGTTTTTTTCTTTCAACATAACCAATAATGCTTCTAAACTCCCTAAACTATCTGCTTTAACAATAATACCTTCTTGATCAGTTTCAATTAAAACTTCTTCAATTTCTTGTTGGATTTCTTCTTCTACTTGTTTAATGTTGTTTGGTTGGCAGCTTCTAAGTGGCATACCTGCGACTGCCCCATCTAAGTTAGGAGCAGAAATTTTAACTCCAGTGGCAGCGAAAACTTCTTTCATTTGTTTGAATTTAGCTTTCTTTTCTCGCATTTCCATTAAAGGGAGAGGTTCTAAAAGAGATCTTATTTTAGTTGTGATTGGTTTCTCTAAACCACCAATAACAATTGTATCATTAACTTTTAATTTACCATTATAAATTATAACATCTAATGTGGTTCCAAGGCCTTTTTCTTCCTTTACTTCTAAAACAGTTCCTTTAGCAAAAGTATTAACATCACATTCTAAACATTTTTCTAAGAATTTTTGAGCTAAACCAGTTAAGACCATTAATAGTTCTGGGATCCCTTGTCCAGTTAAACCAGAAACAGGAACAATAGCGATTTGTTTGGTGTAATCTTCTACTCGATCAAATCTTTCAGCAGGGAAACCAAATTCATGTAATTTTCCAACCAATTCATATAATCTTTTTTCAAATTCTCCGCTTATGTTGGTGGGAAGTTGGTTGAGATTTTCTAATAATGATTTAGATTTGTCTTGTTCCCAACCAGGAATCAAATCAATTTTATTAGCAGCGACAATAAAAGGGGTTTTATCTGCTTTAAGAATTTCTAATGCCTCAATGGTTTGTGGTTTAAATCCTTCGTTGATGTTGACAACTAGGATTGCTATGTCGGCTAAAGCACCACCTCGTTTTCTTAAATTAGAGAAAGCAGCATGACCTGGGGTATCGATGAATAATAGGCCTGGGAGAGTAAAATTTAGTTTGAGAGCATCTAGAAGATTACCACATATTTTTTTGATAGTTTCTAAAGGAATAATACTTGCTCCAATGATTTGGGTGATTTTTCCAGCTTCACCAGAAACAACCTTGGTTCCCCTAATTTGATCTAAAATAGTGGTCTTGCCATGATCAACATGGCCTTCAATTACACAAATTGGGCTTCTGGTTGTCATTTTATTTTTGGAGAGAGTAGTCTTTTTTAAATTTTCTTACTAATATTCAACTATAGTTTTTTAAAATTAGTGGATATTTTCTAAATATGGAAATAGTTAGAGAAGTCAATACTGAAATTAAAATAGTAAAACCAAAGAAAGACGTCCATGCTAAGATGGAAGTATTTTATAATCCATTGATGAAATCTAATCGTAATATTTCTATTTTGTTGCTGAATGCGTTAGGTGGTAAGAATATGAACTTAGCTTTACCTTTGGCGGGTTCTGGAATTCGTGCGTTAAGGTTTTTACAAGAATTGAAAAAGGGAAAGATTGATTCTATTTATATTAATGATAAGAAAGAGAATTTTATTAAGAATTTTAAAGAAAATTTGGGATTAAATAAAATAAAACCCACTAAGTTGAAGATATTTAATCAAGAGGCAAATGATTTTCTTTTAAATCAACACAAAGATGATTTTTGTGGTTATTTTGATTATATTGATATAGATCCTTTTGGTAGTCCGAACCCTTTTTTGTCTTCAGCAGTGGCGCGGATTAAGCGAGGAGGGATATTGGCAGTTACAGCTACAGATACAGCTGCTTTGACTGGAACTTATTTGCGGACGACTCGGCGTAAGTATTGGGCTAGTTCTTTGAAGAACTATTTAATGCATGAAACAGGGTTGAGGATTTTAATTAGAAAAGTCCAATTACTGGGAGTACAGTTTGAGAAAACTTTAGTTCCCGTTTTAAGTTATCATAAAGACCATTATTTTAGGATTTATTTTGTTTCTGATCGAGGCAAGAAGAGATGTGATGACTTGTTGAAAGAGCACCAATTTTTGTTGTATTGTAATAATTGTTTGAATTTTGAGAAATCTAAATTTAATTGTGGAGTTTGTGGCTGTGGTCAAGATTTTAATTTTGCTGGGCCATTATGGACAGGAGAGTTGTTTGATAAGAAATTGGTTAAAAAAATGGCTAAAGAGAATACTTTTGTTAAAGAGCAGGCGTTTTTAGATTTGTTGAGTAAGGAGTCGTGGAAGGGAGTGTTTGGATTTTATGATCTACATATAATATCTAAAAAATATAAATTAGGAACTCCTAAAATAGAAGAGTTTTTGAAAAAAATTAAAGGAGTTAGAACACATTTTTCTAAATATGGAATTAAGAGTGAATTGAAAATTGAAGAAATAATAAAAAAAATAAAAAAATAAAATTAACACTTACATACTTTTGGGTGGACTAACCAAATTAAACCTTTTAGGATTACCATTGCCCCAACAAACACTCCCCAAGTTACCCAGCCGTAAAGAGCGTTCAATAAGATAAGAACTCCCAAAATCAAAACTCCCCAAGCCATACAACTACAACATTTTCCTGTAGAACAAGTATTTGCTACAACTTTCTTTTTTGCCATTTAATTCACCTCTTTTATTTACACCAACTTTTTCTTACTGCTGGGCAAGCCCAGATAGAAATGTTAAGTAAGATTATTAAGATAAGAGTGCTAAGCCATAAGTTGGTTTGAATTTTTAACAAGTATTGTACATAATATAAAAATCCGAATAAAGCTGCTTCTGAAATAAGCAATAAAAAAAACTCATTACCTGCACAACAACTAGTGGAACAAGTATTTTTCTTTTTAACCATACTATCACCTCTAGAAATTAGAAATAAAAAAAACTATATAATTGTTTCTATCCAATTGCTCTTCGAACATCAACCACTTCAAAACTTTGGACTCCTTCAATGCTCGTAATTTTGCTTTCTATAGCATCTGGACTTCCTTTTGCTTCATCCATGGTGAAAAGTATTTTGATAGCTTTTAAACCGAAAGCAACAGGTTCAATTTCTACTTTTTGATCTTCTGGAGCATCTCTTTCCGTAAATTCTTTAATTAGGGATTGAATTTTTGGAGTTAATTCATCTAGATTTACTTCTGGACTTTCCGGCATAATTTTTACAGTAACTACAGCAACAGCCATATTATTCACCTCAATTAGGACCAACAAAGTTGCATTCTGGGCAAGTGTATTTTACTGCAGATTTTCGGCAATCAGAACATCTGATAAGTTCAAACTTACCACAATTCGGACATTGAAAAGTAACACAACCTTTGTCATTATCTGTTTTTTTCTTACATGAACTACAATTTTTTGATTCCATTTAGTTCTCAAACTTGATTTTATTTATAAAATTATCTTCTTTCAACACTAATTTCTAAACCTTTTAAGTTAAATTTAATATCTAAGAATTTTTCGATGATGTACATATTGGTTTTAGTATGTTCAGTTAACTCTGAGATCCTCATTTTGCTTCCTGGGAGAAGAGCAAGATAAAGTAATAATTGGTCTGCCAAATATTTATCCACACAAGCACCAGATTTGATTTCTTGAATTAAATTATTTGCGGCTTCTTGGCCAACTTTTTCTGCTGACTTGCCTTTTTCGGCTCTGGCGTCAGCACCTAAAATAACTGGGTTTTTGAAGTTAATTTCTTCTTCAGAAGCATATTGGGCCCAAAGTACAATTTCTCCACCGGGGCTTAAAGTATTGGCATATTCAATTCTAATGTCGGTGGGGCAATTTCTTGGAGCAAGAGTTATTTCTGCACTTCGTTTAATTCTTTCAGCAACTTCTTTTTCTTCTAAATGAGTAGAACAATTGATTACGCCTTTAATTTGTACCAAGTCTCCAAGTTCAGTAAGATTAATTCTTGGAATTTCTCTTAAATCTTGATAAAATTCATTTAAGTATTTAGGATGAATAATTAATTGAATCTCTCCACCACCTTTGGGATAATATCCTCTTTTGATGATTTTAAGATCAATTTTGTCAACAAATTTTCTTAAGTGGGGGAGGAGAATATTTTGTAGATAATCTATTCCAGCTGACCATTTTCCAGAAGTACCTCCTTTCAGGTTTAAAGTGACTTTCCCCGGGGCAAAAAGACAAGGTAAGGTTAAGGCTTGGAGGAGAAGAGTAATAGAACCGGCAGTACCAATATCAAAATTAAAAGTTCCTTTTTTTATTTTTCCTGGAACAAACATAAATTCTTGAGAACCTAAGAAAACATCACTGGCTTTGGCTTGACAAATTTCTTTTAAGGCTTGGATTGCGGTTAGGTGTTGGGCTTTTAAGCCAGGATTTGGGCGATTGGCACGGACATTGGTGATTTTGAATGGTTTATTGGTTAAGGTTGATAAGGCTAAAGCTACCCTTGGTATAGAACCTCCTCCTTCTCCATATTGGCCATCGATTTCAATCATTTTTGGTTTTATTTTTTGATTGTTTATTTAATTTATTGCTTGAAAAACAAAAAGTTAATAAAAAACTGGGCTTACTGAAGAATTATTGGGGCTGTAGTATAAACCACGTAAGTGGGTACAGCCTGGCTAGAATAGGGGCCTCCAGTAATGGAGAGTTGAGCGTTAAGCGATGAAAATACTTTCCCTGAAGTAAGCCTTAGATCTGGGTTCGAATCCCAGCAGCCCCACTTCTTATTTTTTATTAGTTTTCTTAGGTAATCTTAAAACATAAATAAAACCAAGAATAACTGAGATAAAGATTAAGTATAACCAAACATTTAATTCTGTGATTCCACCAGTGATTTCTTTCATTGTTTTGTTGGCACCTAAGAAAAGACCTACTAAAACATCAATGGCTATTGAGAGACCAATGGAAAGGGCGATTCTTTCTAGAATATCTATTTTTTTGAATAAAATTAAAGTTAATAAGAACCCGGGAATGAATAGGCCAAACAAGAGTCCAATTATTGCGTGTAAGATATCTAAGATCATTTTAACCAAAAGTGGATTGATTGTTTTTTGTTTAGTAAAGTAATCGTGATTTTTCCTTGTTTGAATGAATTTTGTATTTTAAATTGGTGATAGATTGGTTGTTTTTGATTATGATTTAAAGTAATTTGTTCTTGTTTTAAGATTTTTGTAGTTCCATCTAAATCTAAAGTTATTTGGTAGTTGTAAGTGAATTGTGTGTTTTCTAAATTGTTAATCGTAAAATAGAATTCATTGTTTTTGTTTAATTCTATGTTTTTTGGTAAATTTTGATGATTTTCAAAGTACAATTCAGTAAATGATTCGCTTTTTTTGGTGGTAAAAATTAAGATGGTTACTGCCACAATTGCAATTATACAAGCGATAATTAAGATGTTGTAAATAGTATTTTCTTTCATGTTTGTTGGAAAATTTAATGGTTTATTTAAATCTTACTATTAAATGGTAGTAAAGTTTAAAAAGTAGCCCTAAATTTGAATAATATGGCATTTTTTCAGAGGATAATGGATTGGATTTCGGCTAATTTTAAGTTTATTGCAGTCAATGGATTGTCTCATCTTTTTATGGGTATTTTTTTAAGTACTGCTCTTTATCCTTTTTTGAAAGAATTTAAGGAGAGGTTTAATTACTTTTTGTTTGTGTTTTTTCCTTTAGTTTTTGGATCTCTCTTTCCAGACTTATTATTTGCTATTAGTACATTAATTAGGAGTGGAAGTTTGAAAAGTTGGGGTTATTTGTTAAAACACGGTGGAGAAATCCATTCTGTTTTTCATAGGGATATTGCTTTGGTATTGGTAATTCCTAGTACTGTGTTTTTAGTTATCGTTTTAGTTTATTTAGTTAATTTTATAAGGTATTTGGTGAGTTGGGGAAAGAAATATGATAAGATTAAATTGGATAATTTACCTAGGAAGTGGTTGTTGATTTGTTCAGGATTATCTTTGTTAGGAGCAGTTGTACATTTATTGATGGATGTGGTGGGGTTTTAAAATGAAAGAAGTAGATCAAGTGATGACTGTGATGTATGATTTGCTTCAGCGTGAAAAACTTACGGAAGAAGAATTATTAAGAAAAACTAAAATGGAAGTTGGAGTCAAGTGTAGTTTTATTGTTCCTCAGGAATTATATAATGAAGCAAGAGCAGAATTAGGATGTATTGTTGGTAGAGATGAAAATAAGAAATTGTATGTGTTGTGAACGGATATTATTCAAAATGAAAGATAAAATGGATCAATTGGAATGGTTGGCTTTACGCTTAGTTTTAGAAGAAAACGGAATAAAAGATTGGGATTTAGTTAGAAAAATGAGTCAAGTTTACAACACTGATGGGAGAGTGATGGACTTGAATGATTATAGTCAAGTAAAAAAGAACATGTTGCATGTGTTTGATTATAAAGAAGGGAGAGTGTATTTGAAATGAGTAAAATGTTAAGAGAAGAAAGAATATTGCGATTAGAAGTATTAATGGAAGATGCCATAAATGAATTGGGAGTATCAGACCAAAATTTAATGAGATTTGCTATAGAAGATTATGTTAAACATTATAAGGGGTTGGTGGATTTGGATGATTATGATGTTGCCAAAAGTAATTTGGGAAGTTCAGAAAGGTATGAATTTGAAAGGTTGGAAAAGAAAAGAGAGATTAGGAGAGAATTGAAATGAAAATCTTAGTTACGGGTGGAGCAGGATATATTGGAAGTGCAGCAGTTAAGGAGTTATTTTCTTTAGGTCATTCTGTGGTGGTTGTAGATAATTTGAGTAAAGGTTTGCGGGAGTTGGTTGGTGTTGAGGCTAGATTTTATGAAGGTGATTTAGTTGATTATTCTTTTTTACAAGGTGTTTTTCTTGAGAATCGGTTTGATGCAGTAATGCATTTTGCTTCTTATAAAGCTGCAGGGGAATCTATGACTGAAGTTTCTAAGTATTCAGATAATATTACAGGTTTGATTAATTTGTTAGATTGTATGGTTGAATTTGGAGTTAAGAAGATTGTGTTTTCTTCTTCGGCAGCAGTTTATGGTAATCCAGAATATGTTCCGATTGATGAAAAACATTCTTTGAAACCAATTAATTATTATGGATTTACTAAATTAGAAGGGGAACGAATTTTAGAATGGTATTCTAAATTGAAAGGAATCACTTTTGTAGCTTTGAGATATTTTAATGTGGCTGGTGATTGTGGGTTGAAATATATTGATCCTTGTGCTCAGAATATATTCCCAATAATTATGGAAGTTCTGGCTGGAAAGCGGTCTGGGTTGGAGATTTTTGGAGGAGATTATGATACTCCGGATGGAACTTGTATTCGAGATTATATTGATATTAATGATTTAATTAGGGGACATGTGTTGGCTTTAGAAGTAGATAAGTCAGCAGTGATTAACTTGGGTAGTTCTGAAGGTAGTTCTGTATTGGAGTTAGTAAAAGCTTTTGAAGAGGTCTCTGGTCAAAAGATAAATTATTCAATTGGTAAACGCCGGGAAGGAGATCCAGCTAAATTAGTGGCTTCTTTTGATAAAGCACAAAAAGTGTTGGGTTGGAAACCTCAAAATGATTTGAAAGAAATGGTGAGGAGTTCATTGGATGCTCTAAAATGATAAAGAAATGGATTAACAAAGTGTATGGAGATAACCTATACAAGAATTCTCTGTTTTTGATAGTGAATAGCTTTGTTATGGCTTTATTTGGATTTGTGTTTTGGACAATCAATGCAAGATTGTTTACAGCCGAACAAGTCGGTTTGGCATCAACATTAATTTCAGTAATGGGGTTGTTGGTAAACTTATCTTTATTAGGTTTTAATGTTGCTTTGTTGAAGTATTTACCAAAATCTGATTATAAGGATGATAAAATTAGTTCTTGTTTTATCTTATCTGGAATAGTTAGTTTAATTGTTAGTTTGATATTTGTTTTGGGGGTAAAAATATTTTCTCCAAAACTAGCATTTATTCAAAATAAAACTTATTTTGTCTTGTTTGTCTTGTTTATTTTATTTGGAACATTATTTATGTTAATCGAAGCTGTATTTATTGCTTCTCGTAAAAGTAAATTTGTTTTATTGAAGAATACGATTTGGAGTGCTTTGAAAATTATTTTTCCTGTATTTTTGGTTGCTTGGGGGGCATTTGGAATCTTTGGATCTTGGATGATTTCTATGATTCTTGCTTTAATGATTAGTTTGTTTTTTATTAAGATTAATTTTAAATTTAAAGTTAATTGGAAATTGATTAAACAGATGTTTAAGTTTAGTTCTGGAAATTATGTGGCTACTTTCTTTGCTATTGCTCCAGGAATGATTTTACCAATCATGATTACTAATTTAATTAGTCCTGTACAAACAGCTTATTTTTATGTTGCTTGGATGATTGCTAGTTTATTGTTTGTAGTTCCAACCGCAGTTTCTCAATCTTTGTTGACTGAAAGTTCTCATGAAGAAATTGGAGATAAAGTAAAAAAAGCGAGTAAAATAA
The DNA here is from genome assembly GCA_964434885.1 of uncultured Methanosarcinales archaeon. Taxonomy (GTDB): domain Archaea; phylum Nanobdellota; class Nanobdellia; order Woesearchaeales; family GW2011-AR9; genus CAYSWQ01. The sequence goes on from CAYSWQ010000005.1 coordinate 10,054, forward strand.
TCTTTTTGTTATTGGGAATAGGTGTATTGGGTGTTGGTTTATTGGGTAAGTTTGTTTTATTGTTGTTCGGAAAAAATTATGTTTCTGGAGCATATTGGCCTTTGTTGGTTTTAGCGTTATCTAGTTTTCCTTTTGCTGTAAATGTTATTTTTATAACTTTGGAAAACATTAAACATAATATTAAGAAAGTTGTTCTTTTGTACGGGTTGATCGCTGGAATAACGTTTGTATTTAGTTATCTATTGTTGGGTCAGGGTTTAGTTGGTGTAAGTTTGGGGTGGTTGATTGGTAATTTGGTTGTTGTAGTTGGGTCGATAAAAAAATGGATCAAAAAATAATTTTAAATTATTTAGTTTTAGTTTTAGCAATTTTATTAGTTTTAACACCTTTAGTTATCTTTCCAGTATTTGGCTATGATTGGGCAGTTCATAAAGAAATATCGGATAAATTAACCACTAGTGGATCATTGGAAAGTGTTTCTTGGACTGAAGCATACAAATATACTCCGGGAACAGCACTTATAATAAACATGGTTGGCAATTTGTCTGAAAATAATCCTTTTATATTAAAAATTTTAACAATAATTTTATCTGTTCTTTTTGTAGTGTTGTTTTTTATTATTTTAAAAAAATTTGTATCTAAGACAATTCATGTTGGGTTAGTTTCATTGTTTTTACTTGGATCATTTGAAATATTAGTTTATACTTCAGTTCTTCATTCTCAATTATTGGGTTATATTTTATTATTATTATTATTTTATTTAATATTAGAAAAGAAATTTGAATTAGTATTATTTTTCTCCATTATAATTTCACTAACACACACTTGGACAAGTTTTTTTGTATTGGTATTTTTTATATTTTATATGGTTGTAGAAGATCAAGGAAATAAAATTTGGATTTATTTAAGTTGTTTGACAATTTTATTTATTTCAACCACATATAATTTTTTTGTAAGTGGACCTATACTTAATATATTAAAATTAAATTCTAATTTGTTGGTGTTTGTTTTTGTAGCACTTATTTTTTCGATATTTTTTTTAATATTGGTCTTATTGAAAAAGAAAGATTTCCATAATTTATTGATTATTTATTATAATAAATTGAATAAAAAGTTTTTGAGATATGTTTTGTTTGTGTTATTGGGAGGAATAAGTTTTTTATTTTTTCAATTAATGTATTTGAAGCATTCAACTAATTTAATTTCATTAATCCTTTTCAATTCTGGAAAATTATTGGTTGCAGTATTATTTATTTATTCCATAACAAATCAATATAATTTGAAAAATCATCAAAACCAATTATTATTTTCATTTATTTGTTCATCGGGATTGCTTTTGTTTGTTGGGATGTTATTTAAGTTTTTTATGCCCCAACTTTCACCAATTTTATCTTCTATTGGAACACGAACAATATTAGTTCTTCCCATTTTTGCCAGCATTTTTATTGCAATTATGTTTAAAAAAAAAATAAGTAAATATACAAATAGTTTATTTTCATTAATTTTGATTTTCTTATTGGTGGCAAGTAATTTGTTATTGATTCTCAATCCAACAATTTTTTCTCAAACAAATAATCTCCCCCCCTATGATTTTAATCAAAAGGAAATTATGTCTATTGATTATGTTTCTTTTCAAATTCCTTTGGATAAATTTATTTTCACTAGTTTTCGTTATAATTTTTTATTAAATTATGATAATTCAAAAGAATTCAAAAATAAAATAATTTCCAACAATAATTTTGATGAAGAGGGATACTATATCTTCACGAAGATCATGGGGAAATATGGTGTTTTACAAGAGGAAAAAACTATGGGAAAACAAGCACCAATTTCAATAATAATTGATCCCAATAAAGATTTAATTTACAACAATGACGAAGTCAAGATATACAATTAATTATTTTTAAGAATTTTCGAATAAATATTTTGATATCTTTTTGAAATTATTTCCCAATCAAACATTTCTGCTTTTCTTCTTGCATTTTTTCCTAATTTTGCTCTTAGTTTTTTGGATTTAATTTTTTCTAACGCATTTTCTAAGTCATTTAAATTGTTTGGTTTAATCATCAAGCAATCATTCTCATTTTTAAATACAATTTTATTATTTCCTACATTCGTAATGATGCAAGGAATACCACATGCCATTGCTTCTAAGACAACCACTGGAAAACCTTCAATTAAGGATGGCAAAATAAAGACCTCGTGGGATTGGTAGATTCCGGGTAAGTTTTTGTTTTTTATTTCTCCTTTAAAGAAAATTTTTCTTTTAGCTTTTTTAATTAATTTTCTTTTGATTGGGCCATCACCAACAAGTGTTAAGGTAAATTCTTCATGTTTATTTACCACATCAACGAGTAAATCAAAACCTTTTATTTTTTCTAATCTACCAACTGACAATAATTTAATCTGTTTTTTATTTTTTATTTTATTTTTTATTGGTTTAAATAAAGAAGTATCAATGCCGTTGGGAACATATTTAACATGGTTAGTGCTGAAATTAATTAAACTTGTTTTATCAACAACACTAATTTTATCAATTAAACTAAATCGTATTAACATTTTGTCTAGTATTCTTTTAAAATAATTGATTTCTTTTTTATTGAATGTTGTTCCATGTAATGTACAAATCAATGGAATATTTAATAATTTTGAAGATAAAGATATGGCAAAAGCAAGATCGATGGAGTGAACATGAATTATTTTTGGTTGAATTTTTTTTAAAATATAAAAAGATTTAATAAATAATAGAAAAAGAGACATAATTCTTTTAATTGAGATATTATCTAAATCTTTTGATTTGGCTTTCATTCCAAATTTTAAAATATTTTTACTTTTTGTTTGGCCACAATTTGATGTTAGTACAAACACAGAATTTTTTTTTGATTGTATTTTAACTAAATTACTTACAACTGAAGCATCCCCTCCAATTAAAGGAGGGAATTTTTTGGTAACATGGAGAATTTTCATTATTTATAGGTTTCAATCATATCATCAACTATCTTCTCCCAACAATATTTTTTTCTAACTAAATTGATTCCATTTTGGCCCATTTCTTTAGAAAGTTGAGAATTATTTAATATTTTAATAATGGCTGAAGATAATTCATTTACATTTTTTGGTTTTACAATTAATCCTGTGTTGTTGTTTATTATTTCGGTTGCCACACCGACAATATTAGTTGAAACTACTGGTGTCCCACAAGCCATCGCTTCTAATAAAACAATACCAAAACCTTCTTGATGGGCAATAGATGGTAAAACAAATAAATTTGATTGATTAAAATAATCAATTAATTTTTCATCTGGAATATATCCTTCGAAAGCAACATTATTTTCTAAACCCAGATTTTTAACAATTTTTTTATATTCTGGAATTAATTCCCCAGAACCCCCAACAACTAATTTAATGTTGGGAATCTTTTTTTTGATTAATTTTAACGAATGTAATAAAACATCTAACCCCTTATATTTGTGGTATTTGTCTAATACACTAAGAAAGAAAAGAGAATTTTCATTTTTTTTGATAGTGTTAATTTTTTTAAATTTATTTATATCTATGGCATTAGGTATGACTGTAGTTTTTTGTTTATATTTTTTTATGATTGGAGAATATTCAATGTATTTTGGTTGAGTAATAATTATTTTATTAGCAATATTTAGAATTATTTTTAAAAAAGTTGCATTATATATTTTTGTAATGATGTTGATAAAGAAATTATCTGTTGATTCATTCAAATCATTATGGTAGGTTACAATAAGTGGCTTTTTTTTGATGAATGAAATCCAAGCACTCCAATCAGCACTCCAGGGTGTTGGTATGTGTGTGTGCATAATATCAAATTTGCTTTTAATTAATTCTAAAGGCAAACCCCACATTAGGTTGGTGTTAGCTATTTTACCACAATAATTTAGACGTTTTATTTTTATTTTATTGTATATTTCATTTTTATTTCGACGAGGTTCATTTGCACATAATATTTCTACTTTGTGTCCTTTTTTACAAAGTTCTTGACTTAAATCTAAAACATATTTTTCTACCCCACCTACAAAAGGATAGAATCTTACTGGAGTTTGAACAATTTTCATTTTTGATAAACCTCTTCTAACCAATTAACAATTTTTTCCCAATCATATTTTTGAACTATTTTTTTACAATTAGTTTTATTTATCTTTTTTATAGTCAGTTCAATATTATTTAAATATTCTTTTGGTTCGTTTTTTGAAACATATCCATTAACACCTACATTAATTAAATTTTTGGAAGCATTGTTTGGTACATTAACAACAACTACAGGAAGACCACAAGCATTGGCTTCAATAACAGAAATTCCAAAACCTTCTCTTAATGAAGGAAAAGCAAATACTTTAGCTGATTTCATTAAAGCATAAACATCATCAACATTTTTTAAGAAACCAAAGAATTCAAAATTTTTAGGTGCTTTTTTTCTTAATCTTTTGAATTCTGGACCTTCTCCAATAACTCCTACTTTGTATTTAGTTCCCACTGCATCAATTAGAAGATCAACATTTTTTTCTTTGATTAATCTTCCTGCAAATAAAATATCAAATTTTTTTTTGGAAGGTTTTATTTTTTTAATTTCTTTTAGATCTAAACCATTAGGGATTAAATAAGATTGGTTTTTGTTTATTTTATATAGTTTATTTTGAGTATCTTTAGAAACCACAATATTTTTTTTAGATAGTTTAGCAGCAATTTTTTCAATTAAGAATCCAAAAAAACCTTTCCAACCAAGATAATCAAACCAATATTTTCCCCAAACTTCGTGCCAAGTAACAAAAAAAAGTGTTTTGTTAATTTTGGCAATTAATTTGCATGTGAAAATTGGGAAATAGGGAAAATTGCTACATTCAATTAAGTCAAGTTTTTCCTTTTTTAATGGAAAGTATAGTTTTGTTGCAAAAAGAATGGCTTGTTTGATTGATCTTTGGCCATTTTTTCCAGTATATAATTTAAGTGGTTTACAAATACCATGGTAGTAGATACCTTCTTTTTTAATGGTGTTTTTTCCTTTCCAAAATTTCATTCCAAAGAAATGAATTTGATGTCCTTTTTTGGTTAATTCTTTAGCAATCTCATAATATCTTTTTTCAGCTCCACCTTTAATATATGGATAGATTGCATCATATACAAATGCGATTTTCATTAGAAATTAACCTACTACTCTTTTCTTAAAAAGATGAAACAGATTTCTAAAACCATCTTTAAAAGCGTTTAATTTTACTTCCCCCACTCTTTCACTATAATAAATTGGCTCTTCCACAGATTTAAAACCATTAGACATTGCCTCAATTTTCAATTCTTGAGAAAAAGGCATTCCTGAAGATTTTAAATTCAAGTGATTTAACACTTTTTTTTTAAAAATCCACATTCCAGATTGAGAATCTTGAATTTTTACTCCAAATAATAAATTGGTAAAAAAAGTTAAAACATTATTGCCAAACTTATTCCTTCCACTCATTGCATTTTTATGCATTTTAGCAAATCTATTAGTAGTCATAAAATCAATTTTTTGATTTAATAACTTTTTAACTAATTTAGGGATGTCTTGCATAGGGTAGGTTAAATCAGCATCCCCTGTGGCAATAATATCTCCAGAAGCATTAGCAAAACCTATTTTATAGGCGTTACCATAACCACGATCAGGTTGTACAATTACTTTGGCACCTCTTTTTTCTGCAATTTGTTTGGTTTTATCAACACTTCCATTATCAATAACTAGAATTTCAGTTTGAAATCCCAATACATTCAATTCAGAAATAGGTACAGCATCAATAACTTTACCAATAGCCTTTTCTTCGTTGAGTGCAGGGATTACAATACTGATTTTTTTCATAGTTATTCAAACGAATCACCTACGCATTAAAACCACTAGTCCCAAAATGATTGCTAAAACAACTAAAATAACCAAAGCGATTGGTAAAGCTGTTTTTAACAATGAGGAAGCATTGTTTGTTTGCTTTGTAATTGGTGTAGTAGCTAATACTTGAGTGTTAATGGTGCTGGATGCAACAGATGTAGTTAATAAAGCTTTTCCTTTTACTGTAAATGGAATAGTTTTAACAGTGGTGCTATCTCCATCAAAGTAAAGAACTTTTAATCGAGCAACATAATTGTCTGTCTTTGCATCACTAGGGATTCTTAATAAGCCATCAAATTCAACAGAGTCACCAGCTTCAACATTGGTGAAATATTTAGCTGTAGAAAGTTTTAATTGAGGAACTTCTAAAGTAACTTTCATCCAATCTTGTTCTTTCTGACCCATGTTTTTTACTAAAGATTTAACTTGTAAAAAACCACCAGCATCAACAGCAGTTGATTGTGATACTGAACTATCTTTGATAGTCATTAAGTTTCTTTTAGCAACAATATGGTATGGAACATAACATGTTTTGCTTAATGAGTTTTTATCAGTAATTTGAAATCTCATATGGTATTTTCCAGGTTCCATGTTAGCTGGTAAGTTTAAAGATAATTTTTTGATGTGTGTGGTATCTTTGTCCATGTCAAATAAACCAGTTTTAGCTTCAATTTTTTTGTGATCATATCCACTAAAAGACATTTTAACTTGAACATCTTTTAAATTTGTTTTAGAACTCATTTCAATGTGTCCACCAAAAGACTGTCCTCGGTCAATTGCTTCGTAACCGATTGGTGTTTCTCCATAACACTTCAAATTAACAACATCAACATCTGCAGCGTGAACGAAGTTCATCATTGCGACAGCCATCACCATCATAATTAACATAAATATTTTCTTCATTTTAGTAGGCCTCTAAATTGTTTTATGTCTTAGGAAGTCTGCTTTTATTTAAATGTTTCTATTATTTAGCATTGTAGAATAGTAACGGATAGAGAGTACTTTGAGATAGGAACTATTAATACAATGTGTTTTTTAAGAAAGAATTAAATTAACATTCAAAGTTTGCTTCAGCGAAATTATATTTCTCTAAAGTGTCGGTAGGGAACCATTGCCCTTCATGGATAAAAGCAGAAATCTTTCCTAACGGAGCTAGTTTTTCAAAACAATCTTTTTCAATGGATGATTTTCCTGAAGGTAAAATATCTAAACATTTAGGATCTACAACAAAAGCTCCAGCATTGATTAAATTAGAAGGGGCGTCTTCTCGTTTTGGTTTTTCTACAAAATTAATGATTTTATCATTATTTAATTTGGCTACACCAAAATGTTCAACATCTTCACGAGGTGTTAAAACCATGGTTATTTGAGAATCATTCTCTTGAAATTCTTGAACTATTTGCTGAACATCCAAGTCCATTAAATTATCTCCCCAAGCCAAAATAAATGGTTCTTGTAAATTAGCTTTTACTACTGCTCCACCAGTTCCTAATGGTTCAGTTTCTAAAGAATAAGTAATTTTGATATCTAAATTCAAGTCGTCAAAATATTCTTTGATTTTATCAGCACGATAACCAATAGAAAGAATTACTTCTTCAACACCATGTTTTTGTAAGTTTTCAATTAGGTGTTGAATAATGGGTTTGCCTTTAATTGGTAATAATGGTTTAGGAGTTGTATCAGTTAAAGGTCTTAACCTGGTTCCTAACCCTCCTGCTAGTATCAAAGCTTTTTTGATCATTTTGTTTTTATAATGGATGGGTTTTAAATATTTTTTGTTATCAAATAGTAGAAACATTTAATCCTTTCTTCACACCAAACATTTTAAAAACTAAAGAGATTTAGTTCTGTTATGCACAAAAAAAGAGGGTTTTTTGCTAATCATAAGTTTGGAATGGCGACAGCCACATTGATTGGAACTATTGTTGGGGCAGGTGTTTTAGGGATCCCTTATGTGATTGCAAAGAGTGGTTTTGTTTATGGTTCTTTATTGATTTTAGTGGTAGGGGCAGCGTTTTTGTTTTTGAATTTATTTGTAGGAGAAATAGTATTAAGGACTAAAGGTAAACACCAGTTAACTGGATATATGGAGAAATACCTGGGAAAGTGGGGGAAAAACCTAATGATGTTTTCCATGGTGTTTGGAATTTATGGAGCATTAACTGCTTATTTGATTGGAGAAGGACAAGTTTTGAAACAGATTCTTGGTGGTCCAGCATGGATATATACTTTAATCTTTTTTGTGATTGTTTCCGTGATTATTTACAGGGGAGTTAAAGCGGCAGGAAAAGTAGAATTAGTGATGATTGCTTTGTTGGTGGTAATCGTTATTTTAATTGGGGCACTTTCATATGACAAGATTAATATTAGTAATTTGTCAACATTTAATCCTGCGTTTTTCTTTTTACCATATGGGGTAATTTTGTTTGCTTTTATTGGAACCGCATCGGTTCCGGAAATGAGTGAGCAATTAGAAAATGAGAAAAAGAAGTTAAAAAAAGCATTGGTGTGGGGAAGTACAATCCCAGTTTTTTTGTATATTTTGTTTTCTTTTATCATTATCAGTATTGTGGGTTTGGGAAATTTTGAATTGTTACAACCTAATGAAAGAATTGCAACAGTAGCATTGAGTGTTTACGCTAATCCAACTTTGGGATTGTTTGCAAATATTTTTGCAATTTTTACAATGTTTACTACTTTTTTGACGTTAGGAGTAGCATTAAAAGAAATGTATGAGTATGATTATCATTTGAATAAATTTCTGGCGTTTGCGTTAACGATGTTTTTGCCTTTGGGTTTAGCATTATCTGGGTTTACTACTTTTATTGCGACTTTGGGAATTACTGGAGCAGTAGCAGGAGGAGTAGATGGAATCTTGGTAGTGTTGGCATATTGGAAAGCGAAAAAGTTTGGAAATCGTAAACCAGAATATTCTATGCGCGTTCCTAAAATTGTTGGATATGTTTTGATTTTGATGTTTGGGGTAGGGATTGCATATCAATTGTGGCAGAAGTTTATTTAATCCGTTACTACTGGATGTTAGCAATTATTGCGAAACCTTTATATATATGTGGTTACTTTTGGGTAGTGTTATATATTAGTAGGTGTTAGATGGTGGAAAATTTAAAATGTCTACTGATAATGATGGAAATGGTTCTGATGGTTCTGATATGGATACTTATGTGAATGAACTTTGGGACCAAGCTGCAGAAGCTGATGAATTACCTGGAGAAAAGACCATGGTAATGTCAATGCAACATATTGCAGAAGATGAAAGTTCTGAAGCAGTTGGAGCTATTTCTACCGATGATAAACCAGAACCAGAATTATTTAAAGAGAGTTCTGTTCAAGTTGATCAAGAAGCATTAAAAGAACCAGAAGTTGTTTCTATGACTCCAGAAGAACTTGAAAAGCCAGGTTTTTGGGCTGGATTATATGCTCGATTAAATCAACCAGTGTTTAATGGTAAAGAAGAATCAGATCCAGAAATTCCAATTGAGGTAGAAGAACCAGTGGAAAAACCAATAATTCCTGCGTCAAAACCAGAACCTGTTTTGCTTGAAGAGAAAGTAGAAGAGACAGATGCTTTAGCAACTACTTTAGAATTTGAAAGAAAAGAGCCTGGTTTTTTGGGTCGATTGTATCAGGCAGCCAAGATTTTTTTTAGTGGAGAAGAAGAACTTCAAGTTGAACCAAAAGAATTACTGGCGGAAAATCCCGCTTATGAAGAAATGGAATTGATCGATAGATTATCTTATGATTTAACAAATGAATTTTTTCCTTTTCCTGGAAGTATGGAAAGACCAGCTGTTTTTGATGATTTGGATGAAGCAAAAATGGCACTATTGGATTTTGTTAGTGCAGAAGGATATAGGAAATTGGAAGATATTTTACCAAAATCAGATAGGGAAGATCAGAAATTAATGTTTTTGAATTGTGCTTATAATTTATTGGAAAATGATTATGTTCGTTTAGTAAAAACGAAAGCAGACTCAGAAAAAGCAAGACTTATTTTGGAAAGCAAAATTGTTGCATTAAGGGGAGACTTGAGTCAAGCGAAAGAAGACATAGATAGTTTACGAGAAGTTGGCGAAGATTATAATAGAGATAATGAAAATTTTAAACAATATAATGATGAATTAGAAGGAAAATTGGATGAAGCAGAAGCTGAAGCAAGCCAATTAAAAATTAATTTAGAGAGTGTAAATAAACAACTTGGTGAAACTCAAGGGTTGTTATATCGGATTACAGGAGAAAGAGATTCTTTGCAAAAGAAGTTGAGAAGATATATTGATATCATGGGAGACCATACTGCTGAAGAGTTTAGAGATAGGACTTTGGAAGCAGAAGGAGAACACCAAGTGGAAAAATTACAAAGACAAAATTTAGAAGGAGAATTCGAAGATTATAAATTAGCTGCAGAGCAGAGAGAAGCAGATTTGCAGGCTCGGTTAGATGGTGTTGAAGGATTACAATTAGGAATAGAAAGAAGCAAAAAAGAAACTGAAGAACAATTGGTTGCAGTACAGGCTGAATCTAGTTCGGCACAAGAAAGAATTAGTAAATTACAAGCTTCTTTAACTCGAGTTAATGATACTTTAGCAGAATATAGGGTGAATTTGGGAGGAGATGAACCAGTTGAAATTAAAGCTTATATTGAAAGTTTGGAAAATGCTAAAGAGGAAGCTGAAGAAAAATTAACTACTGCAACTGAATCATTGAAATTACTAAAAGATAGATTGGGAAGATATCATACTTTAACTGCAGAACAAATTGACACAGAATTTGATGGTATTAAAGAGACTAATGAAAGATTGGAAGAAAGTGTTTTTGATTCTAAAGAAGAATTGGCTGAGATTGTTGAAGAATTGAAAGGAGTTAAACAAACTTTAGATGAGAGAACTGCCGAATTAGAAAGAGTTCAAAAAGAATTTAAAACTTATAAATTAGTAGATCCAGAAGCACAAGAGCATGCAGATAATTTATTTGCATTGGAAGAACAGAATGAATTATTGTCTGCTCAGAATGCAGAATTAGTGGTTGATTCTCATCCAAGAAGAGGAAATAATGTTTTAATGGTTGCAGCAGGATTTTTGACTGCTACTTGTTTGGGGGCAGCTGTTTATTTGGGAATTCAGAATGCAGATTTATCTAGTGAGTTAGTTAATGCTAGAAATCAAAATACAAGTTTAACTCAAACTTATCAGAAAGAGAAAACTCAAATGGTTAGTGGCTATGCACAGAAGAGTAAAGCAGCAGAACAGAAACATTCTCAATTTGCTGCTCGAGCCAACAAACTTAATGCTTCTTTGCAAAAGAAATTAGAAGAATCAAAATCAGAATATCAGGATTTAGCTGTGGAATCAGTGGCTATGGAGAATTATGCATCAATCTTAAAAGCAGATAATTTAGGTGAATTCCAAAAAGTATTGAGAGATTATACTCGAAGTGAAGGGGGAGTAAAAATGACTTGTTCTACTCGAGCAGAATGTGCAGAAGATTTGTATGGTCAAATGGTGGATGGATACACACCTGCAGAAGGAGATCTGAAAACAAAAGAAAAATTTGTGAAGCTGTTTGAAGAAACTTATGCTAAAACACTTCCTGAAAAATTTGGGAAGAAAATCTCTATTGGGATGTAATAATAAATAAAAAATAAAGCGAGGAAAAAACAAAATGAAAAAATTAGAAAACATGTTGAGAAGTGCAGTTTTTGCTGGAAGTATGGCATTAGCTGGATTAGGATTATATTCAACTGCAGTAGCAGGAGAACCTGGACCAAAATCAGATGCAACTGTTGTAGATGCAAGAGGACCAGATGCTGGTGCTCCTAAATTAAAATATAAATTAGATGCTGGTGTTCCAGATACTGCTTCACCTGATAGTGCAAAACCAGACATGTATGGTGGTAAAAAAGACAAGGGTGCTCCAATTGTTAAAAAAGATATGTCTTGGAATTGGAATTTTTCTGATAGTGGAAGTAATGCAGAAGCAACTCCAGATGCTAGTGTTAGGAAAGATATGGGAACTAAGAAAGATTTAGGTTCTCAGAAAGATATGGGAACTAAAGATATGGGCCCTAAAAAAGATGTAGGTTCTGACAAAGGTAAAGGAAAAACAGCTCCTAAAACACCACCTAAAAAAGTCCCTAAAAAAACTCCTAAAGTAGAATATAAAGGGAAATTGGAAATTAAATGTGAGAAAGGAGAATACAAAGTTCCTACTAACAGAGGAGATTTACCAGGGAAGTGTGTTATTGATAATAAACCAAAATACAAACCTTCTAAGTTAGGAACTAAAACCATCTGTGGAACTGATGTTGTTAAGAAAGTTAAATTCAAAACCGGAAAAAAAGCAACTTTTAAGGAATTGAATTTGAAAGGTTACACTTGTATGCACAAGCATGTAGTTAAGTCTTTTGGATTTGACTTTTTGAATGGAAACCAATACACTAACAAATTAGAAGAAATGTGTGGACCGCAATATCAATGTGCTAAGAATGGTTTAGCTCAGAAAGCAAAAGGATTGAGTAAAGCTAAGCAGTTAGAAAATATGTTAGAACCATGTAAAGATGAGTACAAGGTTTTGAAAACAAAAACTGAAGCAGCTCAAAAGAGTTACACTGGTTTACAAGCAGCAATTAGGAATTTAGATGGTGCTGTAGCTAAACAAAAAGCACAAGTGAAAGCAAATTATCCTAAAGCTTTAGAAGCAGTGAAGAAAGGAGTACCTCAAGTTGGTGATTCGGAAGCTGTTAATAAAGCTAAAGCGTTTTTTGATGCGTCCAAAAAAGATTACCAAGCGAAAGAGAAAGATTTGAAAGCTTATTTGGGAGAATTAGCAAAGACTGGTTGTGTGACTGAAGATCTAGGACATTTGAATAAGAAGATTCAAAATCAGTTTACTCAAGTCTACAATGACTTAAATGATTTGGGAGGCGAAGTGGATGCAAACACAGAAGGTCGTTTAGCTAATAAAAAGAAACTTGGAGAATTAGGACCAAAAGTTAGAAAGAATATAACTAACATTGGAAACAATGCAGATAACATTGGTGTTAACTCAGATGATATTGAAGGTCTTAAAAAGAAAGATTTACAACATGATGCAGCAATAAAGAAAGGTACAGCTGCAAGAAAAGCCTTAGAAGAAAAAGTAAGCAAAGGACATGGCGTTGAAGTTGGAATTGGACCAGTTTATATGAAAGATGCAGCTAATGCAGAAACTGGTGACAATGGTTCTCGTTATGGAGTTATGGCTCAAGTGGTTAAGAAATTTGGACACAAAGCTAAAACTTATCTTGGCGGTTTCTTAATGGTTACTGGTGGTTCTGGAAGTAAAACCACAGATGCAAATAAACCTTCTTACCAAGGTACTGTAACTAATGAATCTGGTAACACTAGTTTCACTGCAGGAGTTGTAGCTGGAAAAGACGATCTTTTACATAATGGTAAAAATGTTGATTTCGGTTTAGAAGGAGCATTAGGTGGAGGAGTTGATCTTGAAACAAAAAACACCAAAGTTAAAGGACAACATTATGTAAATGGTGTTAAACAAGGAAAAGCTTTGGAGTATGATAAAGATTCAACTACAGAAAGACCTGGTAATTTTGTTGGTATGATTTGCCCAACAGTTACTTTCAATAATAAATTGAAACTAAGTACCTGTGCTATTGGTAAATTAAATACTAAAGGAAAAGTTTCACCAGGAGGATCATTACTATTAAAATATGCTTTTTAGAAAAGCATACGAGGTAAACTAAAAAAATGAAAATCTTAAAAATATTCACGGTGATTTTTTTAGTTTTAGCTTTGACTACCAGTGGATTGGCTCACCTTGATTGGTTAAAGGTAGATAATACCTTGACTCCTCTTTTGGCTTGGGACAATGGTAAAAAAACTAAAACTATTACTGATGGAGAATCAGCTACCTTTTCAACAGGGCGGTTTATTTCTCTTACTGACTCAACTGTAAGTTTAAAGGCATATTTGAATGATGCTCTTACTGGAAAAACAATCAATCAGATTTATTCTGAAGCAGTTGATGTAACAAAAGACGCTCAAGAAAGAAAGATTACTATTAAACAGAGTAATTATTTGAAGCCAGGTAAATATGTAGTAGTAATTAATCTACAAACAAAAAATGAGCAATCATCTGATGTTAGCTTAACTTTAGAAGTTAAAGAAAAGAGTAACTCTGTTACTCCAGTAAATCCGATTGATCCAAATGGACCTAAAGTTAATCCTGGACCTTTTAAGAAAGTCATTAAACCTTATGCTTTTATGTCTTGGTCTGGTCAAGATATTAATCAGAAAAGTAAAACTGTGATTGTGGGAGAATCTGCAAAAGCAGTATATGTTGCTTCTAGTAATGAAGGATATGTGATTGCCAAATTGGAATTAGTACAAAATGGTAAAGTTATCAAAAAATTGGTTGAGAAATCAGCAACTGATAATTACTTAGCTTATGTTACTGGTTCTGAAACACTAAATTTAGGTGTTGGTAAATATGAATTGCGATTAGTAGCAGTAGATAAAGACAAAGATTATTCTGTGTATTCTTTATATTTGGATGTTAATCAAAAGACAGCAACCTATAAACCAAAGATTCCTCAGAAGCAACCAGGACCTTTCAAAAAAGTTCCTCAAGGGAAAGCAGCACCTTCAATTACTTTGTCATCTAACAATGTGGTTGTGAAAGAAAATGAGAAAACTAGCATCACAGTTACTGCAACTGATGCAGATAGTAAAAACTTGAAGTTAAGAGCTTACTTTAAATACACTATTTTTGGTTGGACACTTCCAATTGAATTTAAGTCGTTATGGGGAGCTACTTTTGTAGATAACGGAGATAATACTGGAACTTACACATTTGCTCCAGATTATAACTTTGTAATCCATAAGTTAACTAGCAAGGTTACTGATTTATATGTGGCTGCTTCAGATGGAGAAACTACTGATGCAGAAGCTAAAGTGACTGTAACAGTATTGGATGTTAATCGAAAGCCTACTTTTGTTAATTTCGTTAAAGACAGAACCATTGAAGTTGGTAAAGAATTGAAATTTAAAGTAACTGGAACAGATGCAGATAAAGAAGATATTAAATCTTTGAAATTCGCAGCTGGTCCAGCTTCATTAGGTTTTAAATTTACTGAAAAAGGCGAATTTACTTGGACTCCAACTAAAACTGGAGAATATGCAGTATTCTTCCAGATTACTGATCAAATGGGTTTGAGTAGTGATTTGGCTACATTGAAAATCAATGTTAAGGCAGCTCCAGTTAAACCAAATACTCCTCCAGTAATGGATCCGATTAAGGATAAAACTGGATATGTGGGAGAGAAAGTTAGCTTTGGAGTTAAAGCCACTGATGCAGATAATGATAAGTTAACATTTAACAAGTTTTACTTGCCTACTGGATCTAAGTTTACCGATAATGGAGATGGAACAGGAACATTTACTTGGACTCCAACCAAAGTTGGAACTTATAAAATGGCTTTCCAAGCAGATGATGGAAAAGCAGAAAGTAAGGCAGAGTTTGTTACTTTGACTATTAAGGAAAAATCAACTACAAATAACAACCCAGTAATCGAATCAATTGGAGACAAACAAGTTGAAGTTGGTAAACAATTAACTATCAAAGTTAAAGCAACCGATAAAGATGGAGATAAGTTAACTTGGGAAGTTAATCCAAAAGACTTTACTGGACACAAGTTTGTTGACAATGGAGACGGAACTGGAGTATTCACCTGGACTCCAACTAAAGTAGGAACTTATTCTGCTTTATTCGGAGTATCTGATGGAATGGGGGGAGAAGACAAGGAAAATATTGGTATCGAAGTTAATGCTAAACCAGTTACTCCTACAAATAACAACCCAGTAATCGAATCAATTGGAGACAAACAAGTTGAAGTTGGTAAACAATTAACTATCAAAGTTAAAGCAACCGATAAAGATGGAGATAAGTTAACTTGGGAAGTTAATCCAAAAGACTTTACTGGACACAAGTTTGTTGACAATGGAGACGGAACTGGAGTATTCACCTGGACTCCAACTAAAGTAGGAACTTATTCTGCTTTATTCGGAGTATCTGATGGTTTTGGTGGAGGAGAAGCTAAAGAGACAATTAAGATCAACGTAATTAGATCTAATTCAGCACCAAAGATTGTTTCTTCACCTTTGACTACTGCTAACTTGGGAAAAGAATACACTTACACTGTTAAAGTAGTTGATGCTGAGAATGATCCAGTTAAATATGAAGTATTGTCTGGACCAGCAGGAATGAGTTTTAAGAACAATGTTTTATCTTGGACACCAACAAATTCGGGAAAAGCATGTGCTTTGATTCAAGTAACTGAGACAAACACAGCAAGTAAATTGACAGATAGTCAAGGTTTCTGTGTTGGAACTCAAGAAAAAACTGCGGAAGTAAAATTCGTTACTGCTAACTTATGGTCTGAATATCTCTTACCTGGAGAATACTTGAGAATCAATGTAGGGGTAAACAATAACGGGGACAAAGATTTCGAAGATTTGAAAGTTACTGGTGTTGTTTACAGTTTAGGACTAATGAGAACTACTGGTCATTTTGACTTAGATAGTGGAAAGACTTGGCAGAAACAACTAGTAATGGAAATTCCAGCAGATACTCCTGTTGGAGATTATTATGTAAGAATCACTGTTAGTGGAGATGAGATTAAACACACAACTCATCGGGTTTTTACCATCTACTAAAAAAGGAGTAATTAGTGTAATATAACTATTACACAATACTCCTAATGTGTTCCTACTCAATAATGCTAAAACAAACGAAACATTTATATATGACCTCGAGTATAGGGTCATATATTAAAACTAATACTACAAAAACCGAATTCGGAGGATAAGAAAAATGAAAAAAGTTTTGATGTTATTGGCTTTGCTTATCGTTAGCTTAGTAACAATCGGTATGGTAAATGCAGCAACTTTACCTGTAAGTATCGAAGAATTAAAAGTTGATGGTAATAAATTATCAAAGTCAAGTGCAAAAGAAAACCTTTATGTTGAAGAAGGTAAATCCTTGAAAGTACAAATCAAGGTTAAAAATACTGGTACTACTACTGTTAAAGATATGGAAGTGGAAGCCGCTTTGAAAGGATCTAAATATAGTGTGGATGCTCAAACATCTTTATTTGATTTAGATGCTGGGGATTCCCGATGGATTTCTTTAAGTTTAAGTTTGCCTAAAAATCTAGACAAAGATCTATATTTGTTAAGAATTTGGGTAACTGACAAAAACAGTGATGAAGTTAAAGAAACATACAACTTGAAAGTTAACCCAATCAGAAATGGTGTTGGCGTTAAAGATGTTGTTTTTTCACCTGGAACTACTGTGAAAGCAGGTCATTCTTTGATTGCAGATGTCTTAGTTGATAATTTTGGAGCTAAAGACGAAAAAGATGTCAAAGTTACCTTAAGTATTCCTGCTTTAGGAGTTAGTACTGCAGATTATGTTAGTAAAATCGAAAACGATGACAAAAAAGTTAGTGAACCAATGTTCTTAAGATTGCCTTTATGTGCAAAAGCTGGAACTTACGACGCTAAAGTTACTGTTGCTTACGATGATGCTGACAAAACTGTTACTAAAACTTACAAATTGAATGTTTTGGCTAACGACCGATGTACTACAAGTGCAGCTACAGGAGGAAAATTAGTTCTGACTGTTGGTCCTGAAACCCAAAATGTTGTAGCTAATAAACAAGCAGTTTACCCAATTGCTTTGACCAATGCTGGTACAGAAACTAAAACTTACGTTTTAGAATTAACTGCTGGTAGCTGGGCTACTTCCAAGTTATCTGATAACTTAGTTGTTTTAGCTCCAGGTAAAACCAAAGTTGCTTACGCTTACTTGACTCCAAGTAAAGATGTAACTGCTGGTCAAAAAGTAGCTACTTTATCAGTTAAATCTGGTAACAATGTCTTGAAAACTGTTTACTTGAAAGCTAACGTTGTTAAAGAGAGTAAATCATTGAGCTTAAGAAATGGCTTAGAAATCGCTTTAGTGGTTTTGGTTGTTATCTTAGTTATCGTTGGTTTAATCTTGGGCTTTAGTAGACTAAGAAAAGACGACGAAGAAGAAGTTTTAGACGAAGAAGGTAAAACTTATTACTAAGTTTTTCTTTTTTTATTTCTTTTTTTCTTAATATTTTTGTTAGTGGTTTAGTGTTGGAACTAAAATGAATGTAGTTATTGTTGGAGCCGGACCAGTAGGAAGTTATGCTGCTTATTTGTTGGTTCAAAAAGGCTTTTCAGTTGATTTATATGATTGTAAAAAGAAATCACAAATTGGTAAGCCAGTTCAATGTACAGGAATATTTCCAGAAGAGATTTTGAATTTTTTGAAATTAAATGATAAATGTTTAATTAATGTTATTAGTAAAATTGAATTATGTTCTAAGAATAGAAAAGCAGTTTTTAATAAAAAAGAATATGTGGTGGATCGGACTAAATTTGATAAATCATTGTTAGATTTAGCCATTTCTAGTGGTGTTAATTTTCATTCTGGACATAAATTAGTTGGGTTGAAAAAGAATCAAGAAGGAAAAGTTAATTTGATTTTTAAGAAAGAGAAGGCAATTAAAATAGTATCTCCTGATTTAATTATTGGGGCAGATGGTCCAAATTCTTTGTTGTTTCGACGGTTGAATAAAGGAAAAACTCGGAAGAATTATTATGGGGTTCAAGCTAGAGTTAAAGGTGATTTTGATGCTCATGCTTATCAAACTTATTTTGGTAGTGAGTTTCCTAATTTTTTTGGATGGGTGGTCCCGGAATCTAGTACGGTTGGCAGAGTAGGTTTGGCCACATTAAAAGAACCAGCTGTTTATTTCGATCAGTTTATGAAGAAGTTGGGGATTGATAAAAAACAAATTGTAGTTAAAGAAGGGGGTGTAATTCCTATTTTTGATTCTTCAATTAGATTTAATTATAAGAATATTTATTTGTTGGGGGATGCTGCTGGTTGGGTAAAAGCAACTACTGGAGGAGGAATTGTGCCTGCTTTTTATGAAGTTCATAATTTAGTTAATTGTTTGGTTAGAAGGAAAGATTATAAGTCAAATTCAAGTAATTTGAAATTACATTTATTGATTAGAAAAGTTTTGAATAAGTTTAATGATGGGGAATATGATAAGTTAATTGGGGTTTTGGCAAAACCGAGAAATAAAAGATTGGTTGAGAATTATTCTAGGGAGAAACCACTTAAATTAATGTGGAAATTGTTTTTGAATGAACCTAAATTAGCTTGGTTTGCTCGTAAATTGGTTTGATTTTATTTACTTAGTTGAGACAAGAAATGTTTTTATAGTTGTTTTTTGCTTTTTCTATTTTTAATGAAACAATTTATTCTTAGAAGGAGGTTTTTATGATGAATGTTCTTGGTGATGTTATGACTATGCAAGGTTTTGAAAGAAAAGATGTAGATGCTATTCTGGATGTGGCAGATGAAGTTAAATTAGCAATTCATGATCCGGAAGGATTTGGTAAAAAGTTTAAAAAAAAATATGGGAGAAGAGTTTCTAAATTGTTAAAAGACACATTGACTATTGACACTTTTTTTGAGAATAGTACAAGAACTAAGTTTTCTTTTGAAATAGCTGTAATGAAAGCAGGAGGAAAGATTACTGGTTTTCCTTCCGGAAAATATACTTCTTTAGCAAAGGGAGAAAGTTATGCCGATACCGAAGATATGTTTAATCTTTATGGTTCAGATGCAATAGTGATGAGGAGTAAGATAGAAGGGATGCCAAGATGGATTAAAGATTTTTTAGTTCAAGGTTACGATCATATTTTAGGTCATCACCAAGAATCTGGAATGCCTTACATATATAATGTTCCTTTAATTCTCAATGGGGGAGATGGAAAAAATCAACACCCCACCCAGTGTTTGTTGGATCTATTTACATTAAGAGAAATTGCTCGTTCACAAGGAAAAGAATTAGAAGGAATGAAAGTAGCATTGCTTAATGATATTGCTCATGGAAGAACAATTTCTTCACTTATTTCGGTTGCACATCTTTATGATTTAGAATTACATTTTGCTTCACCGAAACCAGATCGGTTTGGGTTACAAAAACATCATCGTGAAGATTTGATGCGAAGAAGAGTTCTTTTTTACGATCATGGAACTGATTTTTTAGAAGCAATGAATGCAGCTTTTGCAGCTTATCAATCTCGCCCACAAAAAGAAAGAGTTGGAGCGGGAGAAGATTTGATATCGATGATTAACAAAGGCCAAATAAATTTAAAGATGATGGAAGAACTAGGAGATTCGGCACCTTATTTACTCCATCCTCGGCCAGTCGATTCAGAAGTTTTTCAAGAAATTCATCCAGATTTGAACTTTCATCCTAAGAATAAATCACGAGCTCAATCAGCCAATGGAGTTTATGTGAGAATTGCTTTGGAGGCGTTAGGTTTGGGAAAGATCCAAGTTGATCATGATTTTTCAGGAAGTTCAAGTGATTTTGAAGGAGTAAATATCCAGAAATTGAAGAAAAATTCTGAACGAAAAAAAAGAGATGAGAATTCTCGATCTGGTTATATAGAAGGAAGTGGAATTGTTATTGATCATATAGAAGAAGGATTAGGTAGGAGATTGTGTGGGGTTTTGGGTTTAGAAGGTTTAGGAGTACCAAAAGTAGTTTCTGATTATATGGAAGTAGCAAATGGTAGAAAATCAAGAAAAGATATGATTAAAATTCATTGTAATTACAAACTTTCAGATAGACAACTCGAAGCGATTGCTTTAATTTCTCCGGATGCAACAATCAGTAAGATTAAAAACGGTCGAATCAAGAAAAAATTTAGGCCTGTGTCTGGGAATTATGTTGAAGATTTGGTTGTGTGTGGTAATGATGCTTGTGTTTCTCATGTTGCTAAAGAACCAACAACTCATAAACACCTACTTACTGGAGATTTAGATGAACGAGTAGTTAGTTGTTATTATTGTGGTAGGGCAGAAGGAGTAAAAGAGATTTATGACCGAAAAGGGTTCAAATATGTTAAATAATTATTTCATAATGCCATACCATTGCAATACTAAGCGATCAACAGCTTTAACAATACCATAGTCTTTACCTTGGACTAAAATACAAGTACCTTGAGAAGTGATTTTGGTTTCGTTAGCCCATTTTAGTTCAATGACGGGTTTACCTTGATTATTATCACAAGATAAGATATCTCTTTCTTCACAGATATCGTTTTTCTTAGTACAAACACCAGAAGGTTTTCTTCTGATTCCTTTAACAATGTTAAAGTTTAGTTCTGATAAAGCAAGAGTGTAATATTTATTAGCAAATTCTGGATCAATAGCAACATAAACAATATCTCCTTTATTGAAATTAGGATCTAAGGTTCCAGTTACTGGAATTTGAGTTAAATTTTTAGGTCCAAAGTGTAATGGGATTTTAGTAATTAGTCCAGTTTCTTTTACTTCTGTGTACCATAAACCCTGGTTAAAGACGAAACTATACCCATTATACATATAACCTCGAGTAGAATCTAATTTGCCTTGATAATTCATTTGGTGAAGATAATCAGTATCAATTACTGCAGCCCCAGTGAATTTGTTATAAGCACTAAATCCTCCAGTGAATAGAACAAAGACTCCTAAAAGAACAGCAACCATAATTAAAACATTACGAGCATCATTATTTTTTTTAGGAACATCTTCTTTAACTGCTGCTTCAATTTGTTGTTTTTCTTCTTGAGCGTTTTTCTTTTCTAAAGCTTCAATAATGTCTAAATCAGTCATTTTTTATTTAGTGGATTGTTTATTTATATTCTTTTCCATAGTTTTAACACTTTGGTCTATTTTCTCTAAAACTCTTTTATTTAATTTATGTTTTTTTACTTCATTTTTCCAATTTAGTTGAGGTAATTTAGTTAAAGAAGTAGTTAATTTTCTTCCAGATTTTTCAATCAATTTTTCAATCAAATTTGCATTTTCAGATCCAAATTTTCGGATAGCTGGAAACTTAGTAATTCCATTAACACCTGCTTTTAATAAGAGTTCTACATAATCTACTTTTTTAGGAGTGAGGCCAGCGATTATTTCTAATTTAGGAAAATTGATTCTAGTTTTAGCAATCCACCAAATATAATCTTCAACTTTTGGACTTTCAGTGAAGCTAGTTCCTTTAACCGGTTTTAGAGCATAGAAAGTTATTCTATCTAATTTGTTTTTTTCTATAAAATCAAATAACAAGTTTAAATTTTCTTTCTTTTCTCCTAAACCAATAACTATTGTCATACTTTTCTTAAAACCCAATTCACTAGCGTTTTTGAGTAATTGAATATAAGGTTCAATTGGTTTATCAGGACATAGTTGATTGTGTAATTTTTCTTCTACGGTTTCAATAGAAGCACAAATTCCTTCAACATATGGTTTTAATTGTTCTAATTCTTTTTTTTCTAGAACTCCTAGATTAATCCAAATTTTTTTACCATAAATTTTAGAAACTTGTTTGATGATTTCTAGTATTTCATTAAAAGAAAATATCTTATATCCTCCAGTTAAGAATTCTAATCTCCAATTCATAACTTTACCAATTACCGCATCAGAAAGAATTGATTCTTTGGTACGTTTAGCAGTTTTGGCATGTCTGATTTTATGTTTTATTGTGCTACGGAAACAAAATTTACAAGTTCCTAAATCACAATACCAGCTTAAAAAAACACATCTACCAAACCATACTGTGTTGGGAAAATGTTGTTGATAGGTTTGGTTGGCTTTGTTTAATAGTTGTTTTAATTCATTATTCATTTTAAATAAGCCCCTAGGGAGAGTTGCACTCCCGATCTACTGCTTTCACAACTTAATAGGCTACGAGGTTCGACTAAATTATCAGTCGCTATAGCTACTAAGCCACAGGGGCATTAAATCTTTTTTAAGATCTCTTCTTTTGTTTTTAGCTTTTTTTGACAATCAAAACAAACGTGATATTGTTTACTAGAACCTTCTTTTTTGATGATTGTTCCTTTAATTTTACCTAAAAACAATTCTTTGAGTTTAGTTCCACAAACTTTGCATTTAACCATATTTGGTTAGGAAGCAGGTTGTTTTATAAAATTTGTTAAAATAATTTTTTTAACCATAAATAATATAAAAAAACTTCAAATAAAAGACAATAAATAAGATAATATGTTAAAATGAAGAAAAGAATCGCAATTGTACACAAAGATAAGTGTAATCCTGGAACTTGTGCTAACTTATGTGAGAAGTTATGTCCGGTTAACCGAACTGGAAAAGAATGTATTTTGATTCCTGGGAAAGCTAAAATTGATGAGTTATTGTGTACAGGATGTAATATTTGCAGTAACCGGTGTCCGTTAGGAGCAATAGAGATTCTTAATCTTCCAGAAGCATTGAAGAAACCACCAATTCATAGATATGGGGAAAATGCGTTTGAATTATTTAGTTTACCTGCTCCTTTGTTTGGTCAAGTAACTGGGTTGTTGGGGAGGAATGGAATTGGAAAGTCTTCGGCGTTTAATATCTTGGCCGGATTAACCAAACCAAACCTAGGAAATTATGAAGGAGAGGTTGATTTTAAAGAAATTATTTCTTTTTTCAAAGGAACTGAATTACAAAAAGTATTGGAAAAGATCAGAGATAAAAAAATTACGTTGTCTTACAAACCACAACAAGTTGATTTGATTCCCAAACAATTTCAAGGAACAGTACAAGAGTTATTGAAGAAATTGGATAAAGAAGGAAAAATCAAAGAGTTGGTAGAGGAATTACAGTTAACACACTTTTTAGATACTGAAGTTTCAAAAGTTTCCGGAGGAGAATTACAAAGAGTGGCAATTGCGGCAGCTACTTTGAAAAAAGCAAATTTATATTTATTTGACGAACCATCTTCTTATTTAGACATTAAACAAAGAGTTAACGTTTCTAAGTTTATTAGAAAATTAGCAAATGATGAAACCGGAGTAATGGTGGTAGAACACGATTTGATTATTTTTGATTATATGACAGATTTAATTAATATCATGTATGGGCAACCAAGTTGTTATGGAATTGTTTCTGGATTGAAATCTACGCGAGAAGGAATTAATACTTTTTTAGATGGTCAATTAAAAGAAGAAAATATTCGATTTAGACCTTATCCAATTAAATTTGAAAAAACACAAAAAAAGGAAAAACTTGCCCCAGTTCCGTTAATTTCTTGGACTGAAACTTCTAAAAAATTAGGAAAGTTTCAATTAAAAGCGGAAGCAGGAGAGCTTAACCAAAATGAAGTAATTGGTGTGTTGGGAGAGAATGGAATTGGAAAAACTTCATTTATTAAGATTTTAGCTGGATTAATTAAAACAAATTCTGGAAAGATAAATGGTAAAGTAAAAGTAGCTTACAAGCCACAGTATTTAGAAACAGAATCTGATCAATTAGTGGCTGAATTTTTGAAAGACGCAATTAATAATTATTCCACCCAATTAATTAATCCATTAGAAATTGATAAATTATTAACTAAGAAATTATCTCAACTTTCGGGAGGAGAATTACAAAAAGTAAGTATTGTTCATTGTTTAAGTCAAGAGGCTGATTTGATTTTATTAGATGAGCCTTCTGCATATTTAGATATCGAACAGAGGTTATTAGTTTCAAAAGTTATCAAAAATGTAACTGAAGAAAGAGAATTAACTGTTTTAGTAGTAGATCATGATTTGATGTTTTTAGATTATATTTCAGATCGATTAATGGTATTTTCTGGTGTTCCAGCTAAAGAAGGATTGTTAAAAGGGCCTTTTGAAATGGAGGAAGGAATGAATTTGTTTTTAGGTGATTTAAATATTAGTTTGAGAAGAGATCATAACTCGAAAAGACCACGGATCAATAAGGCTGGTTCGGTTAAAGATCGAGAACAAAGAGGAAAAGGAAAGTTGTATTATAGTTAAAGAAAATAAAAAATTAAAATTTAAATTTGTCTCCATATTGGCCAATAATTGGCAGTTCTTTTTCTACACCTTGAACGGAATAAACTACTCCAAACAACCACAAGACCAAAGGAATTAAACTAATCAAGGTTGGGATAAACATTAGGATTGTACCTAAACCTAATGTCAACATAGCAATTAATCCAAAAATTACTCCTAAGATTGCGTTTAAAATCCCCAAAGCAATTGAAAAGATTAATAACACCAATGCTTGTTTAACATGAAAATTAACGTAAGAATTTTTTTTCATTTTTTCATCTACAAAATACCAAATTATCCCGATTACTAAATAAGATAAAACAGCACAAACTTTACCATCTTCAACTTCTTTTTTTACCATTATAATATCACCCTAGTAAATAAATAAAATCTTTTAGTTTATAATATTTTTCTTTATTAATTCAATTTATG
The DNA here is from genome assembly GCA_964434885.1 of uncultured Methanosarcinales archaeon. Taxonomy (GTDB): domain Archaea; phylum Nanobdellota; class Nanobdellia; order Woesearchaeales; family GW2011-AR9; genus CAYSWQ01. Next base: position 35,320 of record CAYSWQ010000005.1, read on the forward strand.
ATTATAGAACCTTGCATGCCAGGATGGAAACTACAAAAATACCTCACTTCTTCTTTTTCTTTGAAAACATGACTAACTTGTGCTTGGGGATTCAAAACTTGATTAATACGAACGTCTTCAAAAGTAACGGTGTGTTTATTAGATCCTTTATTAATCCAAATAACTTTGTCTCCAGTAAAAATTTTAATTGTGTTGGGTATAAATTTATTGTCTTGTATTAAAATAGTGTGAGTTTGAGGGGTAGAAGGTCTTTTTATTGTTTCTTTTACTTTAATGGAAGGAGTTTCTTTGGTTTGAGATTCACAGCTACAACCAACTAAGAAAATTAAAGAAGCCAATAAAAAAAATAAAAAAATTTTTTTCAATTTACCACCCATTCAACATTTTTGAATTTGTGTTTGGTAGCAATTAGAATTACATCTATAATCCACCAGATCCATCCTAAAATTCCCAGAGTTAAGATAGTGACTAATAATTTTAAAATTCCTAAACCAACATGACCCATTACAAATCGATCTACACCGAGTCCACCAAATAAGATAGACAATACTAAGGTCAAAACCCAATTAACTTTTTTTGCCATATTAATACCTCCATATTGTGTAATTATTTTATCTTTAATAATCTTTTCCAATCTTCTAAATAATATTTGAAGAAAATGATTAGTGCTACTATAACCATAACTAGACTAAACCATTGACCTAGACTAAATCCAAGGAAAATACTGTTTTGACGGTAGAAATCAACAATGATTCTTCCTAACCCTTCCCAAAAAACAAAATTCCAAAAGATAAAACCTGGTTTAAAATTTTCTTTGAAACTGAGGATTAATAACCAACCGAAAACTAAGAATCTCTTTCCGGCAGCATATAATGTAGAAGGGTGACGACAATCTTGATAATTGGGAAATTGAACACACCAATCAACGTTAGTTGTTCTCCCTACTAGTTCTCCATTCATGAAATTAGCAATTCTTCCTAAAGCAAGAGCAAAGATACCTGGAACACTTAAAAGATCTGCCATTTTCCAAAAATTTATTTTTTTCTTTTTACAATACCAATAACCAGCTACCACGATTCCAACAAAACCACCATGAAAGCTCATCCCCCCTTGCCAGAATTTTAAAAGATTTAATGGATTTTTAAGATATAATGAAGGTTCCCAGAAGATTTCAAATAATCTTGAACCAATTAAAACCCCTAACATCAAATAAAAACAAAAATCCCAAATATCATCTTTAGTTAAAGGTATTTTTCCTTTTTTTCTCCAAAAAAACAACCACCAAATCATCAGAAAAAATCCCAGAACATAAACTAAACCATAATATCTTATTTCTACTGGTCCTAGAGATAATAGTGTTGGATTGAGGTCATGAATAAACATTTTATTGTTGTATTTTTAATAGATTATTTAAATTTTAGCAAATAACTCCTACTTCACAGAAAAATTTATATATAGACTAGCTCTTCTTAAATTTATAATTATATGAGGGGATTATTATGGCTGATGAAAAAGAAAGAAATTATTCAAGAGAACTTATTGGTAAAACTATTGTTTCAAAAACTGGAAAAAGATTTGGAGAAGTAGGAGATTTAATCTTTGAAGCTAGTTCCGGAGAATTAATTCATTTATTATTAAGAGGACCAACGTCTTATACTGATAGGATGGAATTAGAGAAGTCTAAAGAAGGCAATATTTTGATTCCTTTTTCTGCAGTAATCGCTTCTGGTGATTTTGTGGTTGTTAGTGAAGAAGATATTATTTAGATTTTTTTATTCTACTTCTTTTTACTCTGTTCCAAATTCCAAATCCACCTTCTTAACATATTCTTTAACTCTTCCTAAAACTGAGCTGAGTAAGAAGCTTTCGATCTTTTCTTCGAAGATTTCATTTAGTTCACTCCATTCGGAAATTCGATAAAGGTTAGAGTTGCTTTCAATTAAGTGGATATCTTTTAATCTTTTTAATTGTCTTCTGATGTTAGAACCAGCAACTCCAAGAACAGGTAGTTTGTTTCTTTTTCTATAACCAATTACTTTGTTTTTGATTTCTTCAGAATGTAATTCTTCTTTTTGTTGTTTTGCTTTAAGTAAAGTGTATAAAACATCAACAACTACATCTCTACTATCTCCAGGTTGTAATAATCCCAAACTTAGACATAATTTTCTTACTAGTTCTCGATCTTGAGTAACTGGTTTTTCATATCTTCTTAATGTGATTTCCGATAAAGGAGTATCACGTGAAATTTTTGCCATGTTATTCACCTCAATTTTTATTTTAATGTTGTTCAGAAAAACATCACGCACGGCCCTTCGATTTTTTACTCTTACGGCTTCGCCATCGGGTAAAAAATGGGCCTCATTTGGCGGTGATGTTTTTCTTGATAAGTGTGTATTTTTACCTGTGTAAGTACCAAAAAGTAATTTTGTTTTTATCTATTTTATCTACTCGAGCAAAATAATTTCTTTCTAATTGAACTAAGTCTCCTTCTTTAAGGTCTTTCATACTTTCTTCTCCCAAACCTAAAGCAATATTATTGTCTTCTAAACACACATTGGTAATAATATTTTTTTCATCAGGTAACCAATGAATGATTACTCCTTTGTTTTTAGAGGATTTAAAATCTTCATAAATTTCAGAGACATAATAATATTTTCCATCTCTAACTTCAAAATTACAATAATCCATTAATCGATGAATTTTTCCTTCTTCTAATTTTCCTAAATCTTTTTCAGTAATATTAATTTCTTTGGTAGGAATTAAGGTTCTTTGTCCACGTTTTGGGAAATCCGGGTGTAAATCTAGCTTCACTTCTTTTTTAGGAAGGTTTTTTATTTTTATTTTTACTGGATCTTGGATAAAGAAATAACGATTAGCTTTGGATTCAATTATTTCTTTGTTGAAGGCATTGATGTTTTTCCAGAATTCTTCTAAAGAAACTGTTTTATCATTTAAACTCAAACCAATTTCTGTCGCATACTTCCTAAATGCACCAGCCTGGTAACCTCTTTTTCTAAGGGCCAATAAGGTCATTAAACGAATGTCATCCCAACCAGTGTATTCACCTTGTTCAATAGCTAATTTTGTTTTAGTGGTGCTTAATTTGAAGCCCTCAAAATTGATCCTGCCCCAATGTTGATAGTGAGGTGGTTTCCAACCCAAATAATCCATTATCAAAGCTTCTTTTCTACCATTGTCGGTATGGTCTTTACCATTCAAAACATGAGTGATTCCTAAGTCATGATCATCGATAGCAACCGAAAAAACCATCAAAGGCCAAACTCTTTGTTCTTTGCCAGTTTTAGGGTGAATATGTTCATTAATTCTGAGAATTACAAAATCCCTCATAGCAGGATTCTTGTGATCAATTTCTGTTTTTAATCTAAGAACTGCTTCTCCTTCAGCATACCCACTAAACATTTTGGCGTATCTTAATTGGTTTTCTTTTTTTTCTAGATCTCGGCAAGGACAAGCTTGACCTTGGTTTTTTAGTTCTCGCCATTGGTCTGCATCACAAATACAAACATAGGCTTTTTCCATTTCCACCAACTTCTCTGCATAATCATAATAAATTCCTAAACGGGAAGACTGAATTATTACTTGGTTTACTTTATTATCAGTTAACCAGTTAGAATCATCTTCGATTAATTGGTAAGCTGGTTTGTAGATGTTTTCTGGATTGGTATCTTCGATCCGGACGATGAATTTTCCTTGATATATTTTAGAATATTCATAATTTAAAGAAGCCCCATAAGCATGGCCAATGTGTAAAGGACCACTAGGAGAAGGAGCAATTCTAACTACTACTTTTCCTTTTTCTGCATCTTTCAATGGTTTTAGTGGGCCAGTTGGTTTTTCTTTCTTATCTTCTAATAATTCTGGAGCAATTTTTTGTAATTGTTTTTTGATTTCTTCTTTGTTTAAACTAGATGTTTTTTTGATAATGGCTTCAATTTCTTTCATTAAAGCAGGAATATCTTTTTTTAATTCATTCTTTTCTTTTAGAACCATTCCCATAACAAATTTGGGGTTAACACTTCCAAAACGAAAAGAATTTTGTAAAACCCATTTTTTGATTGTTTCTCTCATCAATGATTGGAAAAAAGAATTAATTATTAAATGTTTTGATTAAATATTATAATTTACTTTCTCCACCAACTCAAAAACCAACTTATTCCGGCTCCAATCATTCCCAAGAACATATCTTTTTGGGCATCCCAAATATCTCCTTGCATACCTAAATAATTAGTTTCTACTAATTCACTTTCTGCTACTAAACTATAACCAACTTCGATTATTTCGAAAATTCCTTTTAATCCGATAATAACCATAAAGGTGAAAAAATGACTCCAGATTTTTTTGATCTTTAGTTTTTTGTAGATTATTACTTGGATGGGAAAATAGAAGACTACTCCGAATAAAAAGTGGACTACTCGGTCATAATGATTACGGGATAAGTTCAGCCAATTTTTTAATAGATCAAACAATGGCATTTCTGAATAACTGTAGTGAGCACCGATGGTGTGTAAGATTAAGAAAATAAATAAGAGGGTGTAGCTGAGATTGGAGAAACGAAAATATTTGTAAGTTATAACCAATAATAAAACTAAAGTAACACTCAAGATATTTTCAGCAATCCAAACTTCTCGATATAATGGGGAGATGGCTAGAAAGGTCCAAATTAGAGTAAAAATGCCTAATAAGATAGAAGGATAATAATTTTCTTTTTTCATTTAAAATTGTCCTTTTTCAATTAAAATTCTCATTCTTTGCACAAAATCATTGGCTTCTTTTAAGTAAAGATCATATTGGTCACCGCGGATTTCTTTAATTTCTCGATGAGTAATCATTTTACTAAGTTTGTAAAATTTGTGCATAGTTTCTACATATTTTTTTTCTAATAATTTCTTTTTAACAAAAATTTTATCTAACATATGGGCAACGTGTTCAGGAGTGGGAGGGATTTCGTTTTTTCTCATTAACGCAGCATGAGCAGAATCAATAACTGCCCAATATAAATCTAAAGTAGCTTGTAATAAATGCCATCGAGAATTAAGTATTGTTCTTGGGGCTCTTCCGAAGTAACGCCAAACACTTTCTTCTGAAGGTCTGATTCTTCCTCTTTTTAGTAAAACTTGTAATGGATTATAGAAACCAGAATCATATAATGCGAAACCATCTCTTAGGATGTTAACTACTACGGGATCTCCAGCTTTAGCATATTCCCAGAAAGAAGATAAGGTCATAGAAGTAATATGTAATTTTTCTGAAGTTTTACTGATGGTGTTTTCAACAATTACTCGATAAGTTTCTACCAATGCATCTGTGATTTGAAAACTGATGTCGTCAGTAACAACTAAAATATCAATGTCACTTTTTTCAGTAGCTTCCCTTCTAACTGTGCTACCAAAAAGAACAATTCCTTTTAAGAAATCTTTTAATTCTGTTTGTAATTGATTAGAAAAACTAGTAGCGATTTTAACATCTGCAGTAGGATATTTGTGTAGGTTGGTGTTCTCTCTTTTGGCTATTCTAAATTCCATATTAACCTCTTTTTAGATTGAGATATTGTTTAGGTATAAAAAAGTTACTTTTTCTGTATGATTAAACAAAAAAGAAAATTATTTAAGGTGGAAAAATTTAATTTATTGAATTAGGATGAAAAAATTAGTTTTTGTAATGGTATTGATCTTGTTTGTTGTAGGGTGTGATAATAATAGCATCAATAAACAAGGTTTGAAATTACATTATGAAAGAACTTTTTTTTCGTTGCATTCAGATTTGGATTGTGGAGAAGAACAGGGGGACTTCTGTTTGTTACAACAAATAGTAAAGGGTAAAAATGTTTCTGCCTGTGAACAATTTGGAGAAGGAATTGCTAACTACGAATGTTATACTAAAATGGCGGAAAAGTTGGGTGATTTTAAGATTTGTCATAAACAAAATATTTCTGAACCAAAAAAATCTATTTTTGGAGGAATGCATATTTGGGTTTACCAATGTTATCTTAATTTGATTGCAACTAAAGGAGATGTTAAGTTGTGTGATCTCAAATATAATAACACCGAAGGAAGAATAGTCTGTTACAATGAGTTGGCAGGGGTTTTGGCTAATTTGGATATTTGTGATAAAATTAAAACAGTTGAAGATAAGAACAATTGTTTTACTTGGGTGGCAGAGACATTAAGAGATATTTCAATATGTGATAGAAACATTAAAAACGAGTACACTAAACAATTTTGCTATAAAAACGTGGCTCTAGTTTTAAATGATACTTCAATTTGTAAAGATAAGGTCACTTTTGATGATTTAAGATTCTATTGTGGAATAGAATAGTTTGGATAAGGGGAGTAATAACTTTTTGAGAGAAACATTTATAAAAGTGCAGCTGTTTGAAGAGATAGAGCCAACATTTACCTATTGTGGGGTAAATATTGCTGCATGAGGCAAAAAATATTGCAGTCTTTGAAGTTATTCTTAGACTTTTTTTGCTTATTAAAATATCGGCCTGCACGGCCCAGTTATTTTTCACCCTTACGGCTTCGCCACCGGGTAAAAAATGGGCCTCCTTTGGCAAGGCCGATATTTCACTTACAAAAACAAACGAGGAAATTAAAAATGGCAGAACAAGAAACATTATTGATTGATTCCAACGAATACTTGAAATCAGGAATTCATATTGGAACTAAATTTAAAACTAAGTATATGTCTAATTTCATCTATAAAACTAGACCTGATGGGTTAAGTGTTTTGAACTTGAAATTGATTGATGAAAGAATCAAGACAGCTGCGAATCTAATGGCACAATACGAACCAGAAGATATTTTGGTAGCAGGAAGAAGAGAGAGTTGTTGGAAATCTTTGAAGACATTAGAAAAAACTACGGGTGTAAAAACTTTAGTTGGTAGATACCCACCAGGAATTTTAACTAATCCAAACTTGAAGATTTTTATTCAACCAAAATTGCTTTTAGTTTGTGATCCATGGCCGGACAAAAACGCAGTTAGTGATGCAATTAAAGGAGGAATTCCAGTAATTGCACTTTGTGATACAAACAACCAATCAAACAATCTTGATTTAGTTGTACCTTGTAATAACAAAGGAAAAAAATCTTTAGGATTAATTTTCTATCTATTAGCAACAGAATATCTGAGAATGAAAGGTAAATTGAAAGCTAATGAAAAGTTAAAAGAAACAATAGAAGATTTTACTGAAGAATAATTTTTTATTCTTTTTTTCTTATTAAATTTGGTGATGGGTAGTTGGAGGTATAATAATGAAAAACATAGCTATTATTGGTGGTAGTGGAGCAGCAGGAGTGGTTAGTGGATTAGGTATTAAAGAAGAAGAATTGACTACTTGTTTTAATGTGGAAACACAAGCACTCGATTATATGAAATTTCAACATGGAGATATTAATGTTGTTTTTGCTTTAAGACATGGTAAAGAACATACTAAAGATCCTGCTCGAATAAAACCAAAATATTTGGCAAAACAATTATCTAAATTGGTTAATCCCGAAGAAACATTGGTGGTACAAACAAGTGCTTCTGGGAGTTTGGATGTTGATATTGATTTGGTTGATGAAGGGGGAATTGTGGTTTGTGATTCTGTGATGAGGGGTTTTGGATTTAGAGGAAGTTCAAGATCTATTGTTGATCCCAAAATAGTTCATGCTGTAATTGATAATGCATATTCAGAAAGAGCAAGAGAATTAGGAGTAAATGCAGTTCGATCTGTTAGGGGGGCAATTGCTTATGATGGTGGTGTTTATGTTGAAAACGAAGGTAATCGGTTTGAAACTAAAGAAGAAATTGCAGATCTTTATTGTCGTTTAGATACTCCTAGATTTAGATTGCAAAGTTTGGAAAGAGAAAGAGCGATTTGTGATTATTTGGATGGTTTAAATCGCGGAGAACATTCAGATCCATTATGGCATAAATTTAGAATGGGAGATGGGAGAGTAACAGATAACGACAGATTAACTAAAGAAATAGAAAAATATCAAAGAATGAGTGAAAATTTAAGTGTTAAATATGCACAAGTTTCTATGAATGCAGCTAAAGAAATAGAACCTTTGATGGAATCTGGGTTTAAAGATGTTGTTTTGTTGGCGTTTCCAGTTAATTATGGAAAAGGCTTGATTCCTGATGAACAAGTTGATCATGCTAGAACAGAAGAAGCAATAGCAAACGCAACAGAACCATATATTGTTTCAACTTTGATGAACATGATTGAAATGGCACCAAGATATATTAAATAATTTTTTATTCTTTTATTTCTATTTCATCGACAACACCATCAGAATCCATGTCAATCCCTTCTACAACTTTAGCATTGATTTTTGGATTAGTTGTATTGCCTTGAGTTAATTCTTTGAAATTTTTTAAGAAAGCGATAATGCAGGCTCTGGTGCCAGCATGTCTTTTTCCAGCAATCAATAATATTTTTTTGTTTTTGTTAAAAGGATTTTCGGTTTTAATAATAATTCCATTTTCATCGGAAAAATAACTCTTTTTTGATATTTTGCTGACTATTTTTTTTCCATCAAAATGAATTGGTAATTGGTTGTTAATTTTGTTGGTAATGTTATTAACTACTGGACCTCCAAAGATAATTAAGTTTTCTTTGAGTTCTTTTTCTCTGATTTCTGTATCTAAGCGAACATTTAACTTAGGGATATGATTGAGAAACGTTCCTAAAAATAAAGCAAAATCCATACCATAATAGCCATCTCTAGATCTAGCTTTTTCTGGACCATGTGGGTCTGGACTACCAACAACAATTAATGATTTTAATTCCCCATTTTGAATAAAAGGTTCAAGAAAAGTAGATTCATTGGAAGGGGCAGCGATTTTTTGAGCCGCTTTCATCTTTTGAAATTTTAAAACAAAAGCAGGTTCAGTTAATGTAAAATATTTGGCAACGGGTCCTTGTTTAGTTTCTTCTTTTAATACTCTAATCAAATCTGCATCCAATAGTCTTTTGATATGATAATATATTTTTTGTTCGTGGACCCCTAATTTTTGAGCAAGTTTTTTTGGATAGGTGGGAGAAGCAGCTAATGTTTTGATAATTTTTTCTGCTAAAGGCGAAGAAAGAGTTTTTAGTTGAGAGGTAGTTAATTCTTTAACTGGTAAAGTGAATAATTGATTCTTTTTGGTTTTTGTTAGGAACATAGTGTTGTGTTGAATAATAAATCAACCTGCACGGCCCGAGGATAAATTCCATTTACCTGGAATTTATGGGCCTCCATTGGCAAGGTTGATTTATAATCTATATTATAAAATTATTTTTAATAGTAGTATAAATACTTTAATAACACTTATATATAAATGTTTCTTCGAGGTTTAAATGAAGAAAAAGATCACAGTGGTTGGTGGAGGAACAGGAAGTTATACTGCATTAAAAGGATTGAAAGGATATGATATTGATTTAGCAGCAATAGTAAGTATGTTTGATTCTGGAGGAAGTACCGGTGTTTTAAGGGACGAATTAGGAGTTTTACCGCCAGGAGATTTAAGAAAATGTTTGATTGCTTTAGCAGATGAAGAAGGAGAGAATGTTTTAAGAGAATTATTTTCTTATCGATTTGAAGGCGGAGTAGGAGATCATTCTTTAGGAAATTTAATATTGACTGCGGCACAGAAAAGATATGGTAATATAGCTAAAGGAATTGGAAAGTTATCTAAAATTTTAAATTTGAAAGGAGATGTTTACCCAGTTTCATTAGATGATTGTACTTTATGTGCTAAATTGAAAGATGGGGAAGTGATAGAAGGGGAAGCCAATATTGATGTTCCAGTTGGAGAGAGAGAACCAATCGATTATGTTTATTTAAAACCGGGGGCGAAAGTATATTCTGACGTAGAAAAAGTGCTTGCAGATTCTGATTTAATTGTTATTGGTCCAGGAGATTTATACACTAGTGTTATACCTAATCTTTTAGTGGAAGGAGTTCCAGAAGCAATTAGAAAGAGTTCAGCTAAAACAGTTTACGTCTGTAATTTAATGACTAAACAAGGAGAGACAGACGATTATAAAGCTAGTGATTTTTTAAGAGAAGTAGAAAAGTATTTGGGTGGACCAGTCGATTATGTAATTTGTAATGAAAATGGGATGTCTGCAGAATCATTAGCAATTTATGAAGACCAAAACCAATTTCCAGTAGAGGTTGATTTAAAAGATGAAAGATTAATAAAAGCTAATATTTTGTATCAGAAAAATGGGGGAAAAGATTTGATTAGACATCACCGAGAAATGTTAGCAAAGGAGTTGATGAAGATTGTTGATAATATTTGATTTGGATGATACCATTTATGATAGAACTGGTCAGTTGAGTGATGATTTGAAAGAATTGAAGGAGATTAGTGTTTTTCCAGGGGTTTTTGATTTTTTGCAACAAAAAGAAGTTACAAAGGTGTTAGTGACTAAAGGAAATGAAGAAATACAAAATCAAAAAATCGATGTTTTAAAAATAAGAAATTATTTTAATAAGATTTACATTTGTAAAACAGATGAAGAGAAGATTGGGTGTTTTAGAGATGCAAAAAAACATTGTCTTCAAAATGAAAAAATATGGGTAGTTGGTAATCGAATAGATTCAGAAATTCAAGCAGGCAATAAACTTGGATTAAAAACAATCTTATTGAAGCATGGAAAATATAAAAGTTTAAAAGCAAAAAACAAATTCGAAGTACCAGATTATAAGATATTTCATTTTTGGGAGTTAAATAAAATAATCAAATGCAAGCAGTAATTTTGGCAGCGGGAAAAGGAACGAGGATGTATCCAATGACCTTGGAGAAACCTAAGCCTTTGGTAGAAGTAGCAAATAAGCCAGTTCTGGAACATAATTTAGATCAAATGTTAGGTGTAGTTGAAGAAGCAATAATTGTTGTTGGTTATAAGAAAGATATGATTATCAAAAAATTAGGTGATAATTATTTGGGAATGAAATTAACTTATGTGGTCCAGGAAGAACAATTAGGTACTGGGCATGCAGTGATGCAAGCAGAAAATAAAATTACGGGAAAATTTTTGGTTTTGAATGGAGACGATTTGTATTCTAGAAAAGACATGGAAAGTATTTCTAAATATGATAATTGTATTTTAGTTAAGAAACAAAAAGATGCTTCTGCTTTTGGAGCAGTGGTAGTAAAAGAAGGTTTAGTTGTTGATATTGTTGAAAAACCAAAAGAATTTGTTTCTGATTTAGTAAATGTGGGAATGTATTGTTTTTCTCCAGAAGTGTTTGAAGTTTTGAAAAATTTGAAAAAAAGTGAAAGAGGAGAATATGAGATAACTGATGCAGTTCGGGAATTGGCTAAAAAAGGAAAAGTTCATTATGAGGAAGTCAAGGGTTTTTGGATTCCAGTTGGTTACCCTTGGCAGATTTTAGAAGCTACAGAAGAATTGTTGGAAGAACAAAAAGATACTTCAATCAAAGGTAAATTAGAAGAAGGAGTAGTAATTGAAGGTTCAGTTGATGTGGGAGAAGGAACTTTAGTGGGAAAAGGAACTTTATTGGGTGGTAATGTGGTGTTGGGAAAAAATTGTCAAATTGGTGAAAATTGTGTTTTAACAGGATTTACTGCGATTGCAGATAATTGTGTAATTGGTTCTAATGTGGAATTAGATAATGTGATTATGGGACAAGAAAGTGTTTTAGAAGGTGATTGTGTGATTACAGATTCTGTTTTAGGAGATGGGGCTTGTTTAAGTAAAGGAGTTAGAATTGATAATAAAAAGAGAACTGGAACTGTGAAATTGAATAATGGAAGTGAATGTTATGATTCTGGGAAGGAAAAATTAGGTGTTTTTGTAGGTGATGGTTGTCGAGTTTGTGAGAATATGAAATGTGGAGAATGTGTGAGTGAATAAATAGTGTTTTTTTGTTATAGAAGATAGTTCTATTTTGGGAAAGTTTTATATATTGTTTTTGTTTACTTCTGTGTTGATATAGTTAAAATTATCAAAAAAGAGGTGTGTTTGATGTCCTTAAAAAACAGGTTTTTTGGGACATTTTCCACAAAGAGGTGAAAAATGAATAAAAAAACAATTTATGCATTATTTTTAGTTAGTTTGGTAGCAGTTTTTGCTTACATGGTTATGGCTAGTTTTGATGGAAGGGGAGTATCAGTAATAAGTCCAACAGTAGATAATAATTATTCTGGTGTTTTGATATTAAATGCCACAATTAATGATTCTGGAACTGATATTGATAATGCAACAAATGTAACTTTCTTTTTTTATAGTGATACAGATGGTTCTTTAGTTTATAATGTTACATTTGAGAATTCTTCTGGTAACCAAAGTCGATTTAATACTTCTGTTAATACTGTGACTTTACTTGCAGATGATACATATAATATCACAGTTAATGCTACTAATGCGAGTAAAGATAACATTGAGAATAGTTCAATAACTGGGGTGCTTATAGATAATACTGCTCCAACAATAACTATTAATACAGCAAACAATTCTTTTTTAGGTACGAGTGTAACTAGTTTGGTTTTTAATGTAACTGTTGCAGATTCAGGATCAGGAGTTTTGACAACTGTTGATTTACAGAATAATTCAGAAACAAATGAAAGTGCTTCGCAAGTAGGAACTGCAGCATCGAGAGAATTTAATCGAACAGTAGTTTTGAGTGAATTAGCTACAGGAAGCAACACATTAACAGTAGTTGCTAATGATACTATCACTGCTGCTAATGGAGGAATAAACACCAATGATTCAGAATCTATTGTAGTGTGGGTAGATAATGTTTCTGGACCTATTATAGAATTAAATTCAACACAATATTTACAAAACTATACGTGGACTACAGATACTACTCCAACTTTATATTTTAATTTCTCTGATGATTATTCACCAAACGCATCTTGTGAATTATTTGTAGATGAAACTGGATATGGGGTTACTGATGTTTTGAATAATACTGCTACAGGTTTGACTGCCAATGATAGTTTGAGTATTGGTGTACATAGTTGGTATGTTAATTGTACTGATTTGGGTGGTTTTTTAAATTCATCATTAGAAAACAATCCTGCTTTTACTTTAGACGTAGTTAGTCCAATTACAGTAACTACACCTACAAACAATAGTTGGACGAATGGAACTGAAGCAGGTAATGTTTCGTTTATATTTAGTTTCGTTTCTGGATTAACTAATGGAAATAACACAAACGATAATGGTTTAGTTAGTTGTGAATTATATATAGAAAATGAAACAGGAAGTGTTTTCAATCCAGCTGGAGTCAATACCACTGCATTGAATGATACTTCAATGACTTTCACTAATAACCAATCTTTAGTTAATGGACAAGCGACTAATTGGACTATTAATTGTAGTTTTAATGGTACAGATATAACTCAAGCAGTTAACAATGATTACTTTATTTTGAATGTAGATAATGCTACTCCAACAACTCCAACATTAACTTCATCTGCTAGTTCATCTACTTCATTAACAATTGCAGTAAGTACTAGTTCTGATGTTGTTTCTTGTGTAGATACAGACCCAGACACTAGTATTTCAGGTAGTGGAGCAAGTTGGACAATTACAAAAGGAGGATTAAGTCCAAGTACATCTTATTCATTTCAAGTAACTTGTACTGATTCTGCTAGTAATTCGGCTCAATCAGCTTCAACGGCATTTAGTACTTCAGCTAGTGGAGGAGGCACAGGAGGTTCAGGGGGAGGAGTTTCAACCTCGGCAACTGGAAGTTTCTCTAAAGAAGTATGGAGTTCATTAGATGCAGGAGATACTGCTACAGTTAAAGTAGAGAATGGTGAAATTGGGATTTCAGAAGTTAGTTTTAAAGTAGAAGAAAAAACATATGGTGTTTGGTTAGAAGTGGAAAAAGTTAGTACTTTGGATGAAGGAATAACCAAGTATGGTGGAAAAACATACAAAACCATTCAAATAATGGGCGGAAATACAGAAAAAATAGTAACTAGTAAGAACATGGCAACTGTAAAGTTTACAGTTAAAAAAACTTGGTTGACAGAAAATAAAGTGGATAAGACTAGTGTGGCTTTGTTTAGATATAACGATGATAAATGGAATGAATTAACTACAACAATGGATAAAGATGATGGTACTTATGTACATTATACAGCAATGACGCCAGGATTTAGTTATTTTATGATTGGAGAGAAACTCACTCCAACTTCAACGACAGCTGAAAAGAAAACCACTACAACAACAAAAGAAACAACTCCAACTAAAGAAGCAACTAAAAAAACTGATGATAAAAAAGTCACAAAAGAAAGAATGAATAAAGGATGGATTGTGGCTTTGATCGTAGCTTTATTAGTTATTGGTGGACTTGTTTATTTCTGGAAAAAGAAATAGATTTTTTTATTTTTTTATTTTCTTCATTTTTATTTGACTGAGTTAGTTTAAGAAACTTTTAAAAAGTGAATTGTTATTCTTCTGATTACAAAAGAGGTTATCAAGATTACACAAAACAAATATTTTTTGATTAGTGTTGTTTTAGGTATTTTATTTTTAAGTACTTTAGGAGTTAGTGTTTTTTTGATGTTAGATAAAGGAGAAAAACAAAGCGGCAATTTAGATTCTGAATTACAAAAACTTAATGCCACTATTCTGAAATTGGAGAAAGAGCAGAAAGAATTGAAAATTGAAAAACAAGAATTGGGAAAACAGTTAGAAAAAGAAATTGGAAGCCGACCTGTGTTAGGGATAGATAAAGATTCTCCTTTTGACCATATAAAGACCAGTCAAGTAAATGTGATGCAACATAAAGTCGAAATAGATATAAAAGATGTTACTTGGTGGGATATTGCAGATACAAATTCTATGGATCCATTAATAGACATTGGTTCTACGGCATTAAGTGTAAAACCAAAATCAACTGATTTTATTTATGTTGGTGATGTGGCTTTCTATGATTCGGTTGTAGTTAAAAAACCAATCGTTCACAGAGTAGTAAATATTAGTTCTGATGGTGTAGGTTGGTACTCAAAATTTAAGGGAGACAATTTAGAAAAAGTTGACCCTGAAAAAGTTAGATTTAAACAAATACTTGGGGTTTTGATTGGCATAATATATTAAAAAGATTAAAAAGGTGAAAAAATGGTTATTGAAAAATTATTTCCAAAAAAATGGGTGGAGAAAAAATTAAGATATTCTTTTTTGATTGCAGTAGTTTATTCAGCAATTTGTATTATTGGTTCAGTTTTATTGTTTGGT
The DNA here is from genome assembly GCA_964434885.1 of uncultured Methanosarcinales archaeon. Classification (GTDB taxonomy): domain Archaea; phylum Nanobdellota; class Nanobdellia; order Woesearchaeales; family GW2011-AR9; genus CAYSWQ01. The sequence continues at coordinate 50,542 of CAYSWQ010000005.1, forward strand.
AAGAATTCTGGATTAATTTCTGTTTTTTTAACTTCTTTGTTAATTTTGCCATTGTTAGAGAATTTGTTAGTTAAAGAGGAAAAAAAAGAAGAACAAGAAAAGAAATTTTCATTTAAACATTTGTTTTTAGACAATCGAGAAACAGTAATCACTTATTTGTTTTTATTTTTAGGGATATTTTTTACTTACGCCTTCGCTGTTTTTGTTTTCAAATGGATGGGATTGAATATTGTGGATTCATTTAAAGGCCAATTATTTTTAGATTTTGGAAAAGGTGGAGCCACTTTTATTTTTAAGAATTTTTGGACTATTTTTATTAATAATTGGTGGGTTTTATTGACTGTTTTTTTAATTGCTTTTTTTATTAAGGATGGAGCAATTTTTTTTATTGCTTGGAATGCATCTTCGTGGGGAGTGATTTTAAGTTATAATGCCATAACTTCTGCTTTGGTAGTGGGAGGAAGTTCGTTAAAGTTTTTCTTGATAGTTTTAGCTTTAAGTTTTCCTTTTTTATTGTTGGAAGCTTTAGCTTATATTTTGGCAGCCATATCTGGAAATATTATTTCTAAGGATGTAGTGAGAAAAACTAAGTATATCAAGAAAGTAGTGGTATATGCAGTAGGAGGAATTTTAGTTTATTTTGGTGTTAATTATTTATTGGGTTTGTTAGGTTTTGGAAAGATTGTAAGTATATTAGTTCAAATTGGATTGGTGTTGTTGATTTTGTTTTTAGTTTCTAAGACAATTAAGGAAAAGAAATTAAAAGAAGTATTTATCTATAATTATTGGTTATTTGTTGTTGCAATAGTTGTATTTGTTTTGGGAGCAATATTAGAGATGTTAATAGTTCAGAATGTGGACATTTTAACTAAAATTTATGCAACTAGTATGTTGTTTAAATTACCAATTTGAATGGATTAATTTAGAAGGAATAATTTAAACCTAATTCAAAGGCTTGGAGATTATTATCTAAGTCTTTTGGTAATGTGGATTCAAGAGATTTAATGATTGATTCTTTGCTAATGGGCAAGATGTTTTTTTTGATAGCTATTCCTAGCAAGATTATATTTCCATAAATTAAATCCCCAAATTTTTCTTTTGATAATTGGGCAGCGTTGATAAATAAAGAATTTTTTGCAATAGTATTAATTTCTTTTTTTACTTCATCTAAGGAAGGGTAATTTTTAGTTTCTACTGGCCTAATAGATAAAGTATCAATTAAGAAAGAAGTTTTTTCTTTATTGGCTAAGTTTAAATAACGAAGGGCTTCAATTAGTTCGAATCCAATGATAAGATCGGCCTGATTATCTCTAATCATTGGGGAATGAATTTCTTCTTTCCCGAATCTCACTTGAATGGGAATAGCTCCACCACGTTGAGCTAAACCATGAATTTGGGAACCATTAACTTGATAACCTTCAATGTGGGCAGCTCTTGCAATAATTACGGAAGTAAGCATTGCCCCTAGTCCCCCAACTCCAGCAAAAAGAATATTGAAAGTCATTGTTTTTTATCCTCTTGTTCTTTTTTTATGGTGACTGTTCCAGGTTCGCACAATTGTAAACAAACAGTACAACCCCAACATAATTCAGAATTTATTTTTCCTTCAATGATTGCTGGACAAGCAAAACCATTGAGGTCTTTGATAGCTTGTTCTTTTTTATCTGGATTAATTTGATAAGTTAAGAATTTTTTCCCTTGTTTTCTCAATTTTCTTTTAGTTAATAAACGACATTCTCCTTGGGAAATTAAAACCCCTAATTCGTTTTTGTCAGTTAATTCTTTAATTGTTTGTAGAAGTTCTTTTTGGTTAAATGCATTAGCTGTTTTTACATTAGTTATTCCTAATGCTTTGACTACATTTTCGATTTTAATATCATCTAGAGCATCACAAACGGGAGTACGACAAGTAGCGGGAATGGGTTGATGTCCAGTCATAGCAGTGGTATCATTATTTAGAATTACTACTAGGCCAGTTGAACCGTTTACTTTCATATTTGTTAAAGCAGGAATTCCAGCATGAAAGAAAGTAGAGTCTCCAATTAAACTAACAACTTTTTGGTTACTTACTTTTTTGATTCCATGGGCAATTCCTTCTCCCGCACCCATAGCAATTAAGAAATCTGCTACTCCCCAAGGTTTGAATGTTCCCAACATATAACAACCAATATCTCCAGCCCAAACTACTTCTTCTCCTAAAACTTTTTTTAGAGCATAAAAAGTAGAAGCGTGAGGACAACCTGAACAGAGAACTGGTTTTCGAAGAGGTAAATTTAAGTTTGATTCTTCTTTTTGAAAGTTTGGAATGTTTATTTCTAAAACTGGAGCAATTTTTTCTAAAATTAAATCAGGAGTAAATTCATTAACTTGGGGGAGAATATCTTTTCCGTGGATTTTTAGTTGAGGGTTGATTTCTTTAGCGATTTGTTTAACTTCGTTTTCGATAATTGGTTCTAATTCTTCGACAATTATGATTTTTTCTAAATCTTGAATAAATTCAGTGATAAATTTTTTACTGATTGGATAAGTGAAGTTTAATTTACCAAGTTTAATTTTATTGTCTGGGTTTATTTCTTTTTCAATCTCTTTAATGTGTAAATAAGAAACTCCATGAGTTAATATCCCAATTTTTCCAGTTCCTTCAATTTTGTTTAGATTAGAGTATTCTTCTTCAATATTTTTTATTTTGTCAATAGTTTTTTGATGAAGATCAAAGAGGCCTTGTTTAATATTATAATATCTTTTAGGGTCTTTTTCAAATTTGCCAGTAGTTTTTGGAGGAGTTAATTCTCCTAATTCTACAGTTGCAGTACCATGACTTACCTTAGTTGTAGTTCTAACCATTACTGGAATTTGATATTTTTCAGAAATTTCAAAAGCCAATTTAGTAAAATCTTTACATTCTTGAACAGAAGAAGGTTCGATAGTTGGAATATATCCTAATCTTGAAAAGTAACGAGAATCTTCCTCAGTTTGAGCTGAGCTGTGTCCTCCAGGATCATCAGCACACATAATAACGAAACTATTTTTTACACCAGTATAGATAATTGGGAGGAGAGAGTCACAAGCAACATTTAAACCAAAATGTTTCATTGCAGTCATTGCTTTAACACCAGAGAAAGCAGCACCAGCAGCAGCTTCTAAAGCTACTTTTTCATTAGTGCTCCATTCATAATAAAACCCTACTTGATTTGCTATTTTTGAAGCAGTTAAACCAACTTCGCTACTTGGAGTTCCAGGATAAGTAGCCATAAATCCAACTCCTGCTTCTATTGCTCCTCTAACGATAGCTTCATTTCCTAATAAAACTACTTTTTTTCCTGGTTTTTCTAGAACATCCATTTTTATACCGAGAGGTTAATTATTTATAAGTTTTTGGGAATAAAGGGCTTAATCCAGAATAAAGAGCGTTTGAAGAAGGGCAATTAAGTATTAATTTTAACTAGAAAACAATGCATTTAAATAATTTAAATGAATAACAAACATTAATTGATATAATTAAGTAAAAGCAAATAATTAAAAATAAAAAAGGTGAAAAATGAAATCAACATTATTTAAATCACAAAGAGTAGGAGTTTTAGTAGATGTTCAAAATTTATATTATTCGGCCCGTAGTTTATATCATCGGAAAGTTAATTTTGAAAATGTTTTGAAAGATGCAGTTGGAAACAGAACCCCAATTAGAGCAATTGCTTATGTGGTTAAAACAGAGGAATTTAAAGAAAAGACTTTTTTTGAAGCATTAGAGAGAATTGGTTACGAAATTAAAGCTAAAGATTTACAGATTTTTTATGGGGGAAATAAAAAAGCAGATTGGGATGTTGGTTTGGCCATGGATGCGATTGAATTAGCTGCTAAATTAGATGTTATTGTAATTGTTTCTGGAGATGGAGATTATATTCCTCTAGTTCAACATTTGAAAAGAGCATTTGGTTGTAAAGTTGAAGCAATGGCTTTTGGAAAAACAACATCTTCAAAATTAAGAGAAGAAGTTGATGGGTTTATTGATTTGGATGAAAATAGTGGCCGGTATTTGAGAAAAGCAATTCCTTTTAGAGAAAATGGAAAATTTGATAGTAAAAAAGGGAAAGAAGAAAGGGCAAAAAGTTCTGTTAAACCTGCTTCGAGGAGTGGAGCTATTTCAAAAGTTAAATCAACTTCAACCAAATTAGTAAAAGAAACTAAGAAAAAAGAAGTAAAAACAAAAAAAGAAGAGAAAAAATCAACATTACCTAAAATTAATAAATCTGTTCCGAAAACAAAACTTAAGACAACTAAATAAATTATCTTTAAAATGACCTACAAAAAAAAGATTATTGAATTAAAGAATGTTTGGAAGACTTATTATATGGGAGATATTTCTTTAGATGTTTTGAAAGGGGTTAATGTTGAAATTGAAGAAGGGGAATTTGTAGTTATTGTTGGTCCGAGTGGAAGTGGGAAATGTGTTACAGGAGATACATTAATTGTTTCTGAAGATGGCGAATTAATTCCTATTTGTGAAATAAGAAAACAGAAAGTATTTGCATTAAATAAGATGGGTGAAATGAAATCTTTCAAATATTCCAAATTCCACCAAAGAAGAGTAAGTAGTATTCTTGAACTAGAAACCACTTCTGGTAAAAAAATTAAATGTACTCCAGAACATCCTTTATTCACAATAACTGAAAATGGTTTCAGTGAAATTAAAGCAAAAGATTCTTTAAATGAGTTTGTTGCTACACCGAGAATAATTTCATTTAAAGGGAAGCCCCAACAATTAGATTCTTTTTCAAAGTTGAAAGCGGACAAAACATTAGTGATACATAACTCTTCTAATTTAGTTAAGGGTCTGTTTAAGAAACTAAAAGTTTCCAGGAAGGAAATCTGTAAAAAATTCAAGATTAAGCCCAATACTTATGATTATTGGTTACAAGGAAACAATATAAAACTATTTAATCTAGTTAGAATTTTAAGCCATTACCCTAAA
>CAYSWQ010000006.1:0-41681 GCA_964434885.1 uncultured Methanosarcinales archaeon
TTAGTATCAACTTTCTCTTCTTCAACTAATTCTACCACCTCATCCTCTTTTTCCGCCGGAGTTACTTCTGCGACTGGCGCCACATAAGGTTCAACACCAACTTCATCCCCTTCAAACTCTTCCTCTCTCCTCGGTAAACTCATTAAAAAACCAAATACTGAAAAAAACAAAGGTAGTAAAAATAATTTGGTAGTAAAATACCAAATTAACATTAAATTAGCTAAACTAAACAAAAATACAAAAAATAAAACTCTTTCTCCCCAGCTAGTTCGGTAACCTACAAAACCTATTAGAGATAATAAGATTAAAAAAACCAAACCCACTAATTCTAATCTAATTATTTTACCACTAAAAGAAAAAATCACAGGAATCATAATCATTAACAAGATTCCAACAATGATAAGATAAACAAAAAACTTAAACGTGCTTTTTTCTTCTGCCATAATTATCCAATTAAAAAAACAATATATAAGTATTTCTATTCTATAGTAGATACAAGAGAATTAATTATCATAAATTTATAGGAACACTTAATCAAATAAAAAAAACTACAAAATTAAAACTCTTCTTCAATGTTCTTTAAATAACCTTTTTTCTTTAAAAAATTAACTTCTGCTTTACTTCGATATTTGTAAATCACATCTCCACTTTTGTCTCCCCCTAATTCCCAAGGTTCAACAATCACCACATTACTTTCTCTCACCCACAACCTTCTTCGAAGTCTTCCTGGAATTCGACAAACTCTTTCTTTTCCATCCAGACAACTAACTCTCATTCGACTAGCCCCCAATCTTTGGGTAACAATTCCTAAAACTTCTTTTCCCTGAGGTAGTCTTACTCTCAATAATGGTTGTTCTGGTGGTGGTTGTGCCATATTCTATATCAAAAGGGGTGGCTTTTATAAAAGTTCCTAAGAATAACATTCCCAAATCAAAATAAAGAAAAAATAGCTTATCCGAAGTAACAACACAAAACATATAAACTACCTCTTAACTCTTTTTTATCCATGGCAAAAAGGGTGCAATCTCCATCTTCGATTAATACTTTTAAACAATGTCCTAGAAAGTATTATTATCAATACATAGCCAAACTAAAAACTCTCCCTAGTATTCATTTAGTTAGGGGAAACATTGCTCACTCAGTCTTAGAAGATTTTTATGATATTGATCTTCCTAACCAAGATCAAGATTACAAACAATATTTTCAACAAGCAGTTCAAAAATTACTCTTGTTTCATTGGAATAAAGAAAAAGTTAGATTAGATGAACTTAATTTAACTAATGATCAAATTAAGTTTTATTTTGAAGAAACTATGATGATGATTATGAATTGGACCAATCATTTTATTGAAGATTTAGAAAAAGAAATGACCCAAGGGAAATCCCTTTTGGATGCTTTTCAAAAACTAACTCCCATCCGGGAGCTGAAGTATGTTTCTAATGAACATCAAGTACAAGGTTTTATTGACTGCATCCAACATGTAGAGGAAGAAGTACACATTATTGATTATAAAACTAATGCTAAATTTGATTTTAAAGACTCCATCAAATTACAATTAGCTATTTATTCTTTACTTTATCATGAAAAACATGGAAAAATTCCTTCTAAAGTAGGAATCTTCTTTTTAAGACACAAATTAAAAATGATGAAAGTTGATGAAAGTTTATTAGAACTAGCAAAAAAAGAAATTGAATTAGTTCACGCTGGCACTTGCTCAGAAAAAATCGAAGACTATCCCAGAAAAACATCCCCTTTATGTAGATGGAGAACTGGACAATGTGATTTCTATTGTGAATGTGAACCAAAAAGATAAGAAATAAAAATTAAAAATTAAAAAATCATTCAACAATAACTTTTCCTACTTGAGTTGTTGTTATGGCTTCTACAATAGTACAAGTATCTGTTTTATCAAAAGTATACTTGAATGATTCTCCTGATTCCAAAATTGCACTCTTTAAATAATAACAATTCTGAGCTCCTACAATCAAAGCCTTATCAATTTTTCCTGTTCGCATATTTTTCCACTCTACAGTTTCTCCTACTTTAACTTTCAACTCTTTCGGATCAAAACCAGAAGCTGTCACTTTAATCACATTACTTTGAGTTTTAACTTCTTCTTTCGGTTTTTCCGCCACCACTTCTTTTTTCACTTCTTCTACTTTCGATTCTTTCTTAACTTCTACTTTAGCGGGCTCAGTTTTTGTATCTTCCACCACTACAGCTCCAGAAATAGCAGTTGTAGCTTTCTTCGGTTCCACCACAACAGTCTTATTATTATCAACTTTCTTCTCACTACTACATCCCACTACCATCATCAATACTACTAAAATTAACAATACATATCTCATTATTTTCAACCTCCTTTCAATCCCATATAACTCATTTTGATAATTTCCTTATATAACTCAACATGTTGTAAAACAAAAGTTTCTACTATTGCCCCCAATAACAAGAACGCTAAAGCAAACAACAATAAATATAAATTAAAACTAAAAACTTCCATAAATCTATCTGATGCAAATTTTTCTAAAATCACATCTTTAGATATTACTGATCCCGATATCGCTGCTAAAAAATAAGATATCGCTTCAATCATCATATGAGGAAACACCACCAACATTATTAATCCAAAAAAATAAAAAGGTGTTTTTCCTGCAAACATTCCTGCCCCTTTAGCAGTAATTCCAAAGATTGCTCCCCATACTGAAGCATTCCAAGTAATCATGAATATTGCCCCATCTCCAGTTAATAAAGCCATGATAAAACAAGCCATTAACACTAAAAAATTATTACTTAACAAACTCCAAAAAAGATTAGAAGAAAAACCAACGGCTTGACCAGAAAAACCTTGACCAAATCTAATCTCTAATTGTTCTCGAAATAATGTGTTAGTTTCCATCCCTGGCAACAACATTGTAGCTACTGAATAAACTAACAAAATACCTAAAAACAGAAATATATAAAGTCGCACCGTTCCAATATCATCTTTCCACAAATTACGTAATGTAACTTTTTGTTCTTTACTTTCCTTTCTTTCTTCTATAGAAAAAATTTTATATAATTCTGGTAATAACAATAATGAAGTAAAAGCTACTGCCACTAAAGCAGGATCACCAGGAAACAAAATATAAGCTAAGCCAATCCCCACTATTGAATAAATAATACCCAATAAAAAAGCATATCTACCTTTTTTTTCTAACCAATCTTCTGGAAATATATGTTCAAGTACCATTTTTTATCATCCTCTTTTTTTTAATTTTAAAACTATTATTAAAAAGAAAACAAAAATTATTTAAATAACTTCCGCCAATATCATATAAAATGGTAGCTACTTGGATATTAATTATAATTGCAATTGTTATAGTTTTATTTATTATCTATATTTATAATAGTCTAATAAAACTAAGATTAAGAGTTAAAAATGCCTGGTCTCAAATAGATGTCCAGTTAAAAAGAAGATATGATCTTATTCCTAATCTGATTAATACTGTTAAAGGATATGCTAAACATGAAGAAAAGGTATTAACCAAAGTAACTGAAATGAGGGCTTCCTTAATGCAAGGTTCTCACCAAGACAGAGTTGAAGCTTCCGATGAATTAACTGGTTTATTCAAATCTTTATTTGCAGTAGCTGAAAACTATCCTGATCTAAAAGCAAATCAAAATTTCTTACACTTACAAGAAGAATTATCTGGTACTGAATCAAAAATTGCTTATGCTAGACAATTCTATAATGATTCCGTAATGAAATTTAATGAAGCCATTCAAGTATTTCCTAAAAACCTGTTTGCTAAACTATTTGGATTTCACAAGGAAGACTTTTTCCAAACTAAAGGCAAAGAAAGGGAAAATGTTAAAGTTCAATTTTAATTCTTAAAATGGGAATATATGAACAAATTGCTAGCAATAAAAGAAAATCTTACTTATTAATATTTTTGTTTCTAGTCTTCATTACAGCCCTAGGATATCTGATTGGTTTTTTTTATGGTAGTTCTTATTTTGGTTTAGGACTTGCATTGGTAATTGGAACTATTTATTTTTTGATTAGTTATTATAGTGGGGCCAATATGATCTTAACTATGACTAAAGCAAAAGAAGCCAAAAAACCAGAATATAATTATCTCATCAATACAGTAGAAGGTGTAGCTATTGCTGCTGGATTACCTAAACCCCCTAAAGTTTATGTTATTGAAGATTCTGCTTTGAACGCTTTTGCTACTGGTAGAGATCCAGAACATTCTGCCATTACTGTAACAACTGGTTTAATGGAAAGATTAAATAAATTGGAATTAGAGGGTGTAATTGCTCATGAAATGGCCCATATTAAAAATTATGATATCCGAGTAATGATGTTAGCAGCAGTTATGGTGGGTTTAACAGTCTTGCTATCAGATTTTTTATTAAGAAGTTTTCTTTGGGGAGGCCATGGTAGAGACCGAGACAATAATAACTTAACAGTAATCTTTATTGTTGTTGGAATTGTTTTGGCCATCTTAGCACCATTAGTAGGGGAAGCAATAAAACTTGCCATATCTAGAAAAAGAGAGTATTTAGCTGATGCTTCCGGAGCTATGCTTACTAGATATCCAAAAGGTTTAGCTGATGCCCTAAAAAAAATAAAAGAAGATCCCGACCCTTTAGTAGATCATGCTAACAAAGCTACAGCTCATCTTTTCATCTCCACCCCATTTAGAAAAACTAAACGAAGTTTTATGAAAAGTATTTTTAGTACGCATCCTGACATTAATAGTAGGATTAAAAGATTAGAATCAATGTAATATGATTAACGATCTAATTACTCACATAAAATTTATAAAAAGAATCTCATTCAAGTTATAAACCCATGTAGAGTTTAAGTGAAACATGGGAAGTAAAAGTATAGGAGGAAAAGAAAAAAAATGGAAGGAACCGTGAAGTTTTTTAATAAACTTAAAGGATTTGGGTTTATTAAAGGAGATGACGAAAGAGATTATTTTGTCCACTTTAGTGAAGTGGCAAAAGGCAAATACTTGGAAGAAGGAGATAGAGTAACCTTTGAAGGTACTGAAGACGAAAAAGGATTGAAAGCAAAAGGCGTAGAAGTTTCAGGTAAAGGAGATGCTCCTGCGAAGAAACTGAAGCACCTGCTGAAGAAGAAGCTCCAGCCGAAGAACCTGTAGAAGAAGAACAACCTGCAGAAGAACCAGCTGAAGAAACTCCTGCTGAGGAACCTGAAGCACCTGCTGAAGAAGAAAAGAAAGAAGAATAAGTTTATTCTTAGTTTTTTATTTTTTTTATTATTTTACCTTAATATCAAAACAATATCTAGCAATAGCTGGAGAAAACTGACCACATTTAACTTTTCTTAAAATCATTATTTTATTTTTTCCACAAATAGATCGAATCTTATTCGGAAATTCTTTAAATTCTCTTTCATCTAAAAAAGCATACAAATGAATCATTCCTTTCGATTTAATTTTGTTTAAAGCAACATCTAAAAATTCTTCTCCTGTTTTAGGTAATGGCATTAAAATTCGATTAAACTTTTTCTTAATAGTTGGTAATACCTTACGCACATCCCCTACTTTAACTGAAATTTTATCTTCAAACTTATTCAATTTAATATTTTCTTGAGCAAATTGATGCGCTTGTTCATTAATCTCCACTCCCAAAATAGATTTTACCTGGGAATTTTTTGCCAATACTAAGGGGTATGGTGCAGCTCCAGAAAACATCACTAAAACTTCTTCTGGTTTTCGAATTAATTTAGCAATTCTTAATCTTTCATTTGCCAATCTAGCTGAAAAATAAGTTTTCTCCAATCCTAATTTAATCTTAACCCCATTTTCTAAATGAATTGTTTCTTTACTTCTTTTCCCCGCCAAAATTTTAACTTTCCTCAACCGACAAACCCCAGTATGCATTTCATCTTTTTTAACCACAGTTTCAATATTTTTATTAACTTTAAGATAAGTTTCAGCAATTAATTTCTCTTTGCTTACTAATTCTTCTGGCATTTCCAACAACATAATTTTTCCAATTACTTCTTGTGTCTTTGGAACTAAAGCCCATTGTTCTTTAGTTAGTTTTTTCTTCAAAATTTCTTCTACATTCAATTTTTTCTTCTTAACTGGAAATTTAAAACTAACTTTTTTAACTTCTGCCCCAGGAATTTTTGTTTTACTAACTATTGGAAAATAAATAAGTCCTTTCTCCTTCCTAGGTAAAAAATTATAATCAAACAAATCATGTTTAACAATAAATTGTTTAACTTCTTGTGCCTTTTCTAATTTCGCAATCGCAGCATACATAAAAAGAACAATAAAAGAAGAGTATAAAAATATTACCTCAAAATAATTAAATTAATATTTTATAACCCTGCAAATTCAACAAATTTTAAATAAAAAGACCCATCTCTAATAAAAAATGAAAAAAAGAACCAAAAAGAAACTAGCCAAATATACAGGAAAATCAATTTTATTTCTAATAAAACTAGTTACAGTATATCCTATCCGAGGAATTTGGTATGTTTCAAAATTAGGTTATTCTGAAATCAAAGAATTTAAACAAAAAAGAAATAAAGAAAAATTAACCATAATTAACAAAAACACCCCTTCAACAAACACTCCGAAAATAAAACCAACAATAACCAAACCAAAAAACCAACCAATACTTGAAGCTCAACACGACCCCTTAACAGAATTAAAAAACAAAAAAGGAGATTTATCAAAATTTGAAAATAAAATATTTACCAACAAAAGCATGATTGGTATAATTCTTGGAGCTAGAGGTACTGGAAAAAGTGCCATCGGTATGAGATTGTTAGAAAATTTCAAAACCCAAACCAACAAAAAAATATATGCTTTGGGGTTTAAATCTGAAACCTTACCTAATTGGATTCAAGTAATTAAAGAAATTAATGAAATTGAAAATGATTCTGTTTTACTAATTGATGAAGGGGGAATCGAATTCAGCAGCAGAAAATCGATGAGTGGAAGTAACAAATTACTTTCTGAATTATTGTTAATCTCCCGACATAAAAACCTCTCTGTCTTAATGATTACTCAATCATCTAGTAATTTAGAAGTTAATGCCATTCGTCAAGCAGATTATTTAATCATGAAACCTAGTAGTCTTCTTCAAAAAGATTTTGAAAGAAAAAAAATCAAAGAAATTTACGAATCTGTCAGCCAAGATTTTGAAGACTTAAAGGAGGATCTCGGCTTAACTTACATCTATGGAAGTAATTATGCTGGTTTTGTTAGCAATTCTCTCCCTTCTTTCTGGGATGAAAATGTAAGTAAAGGTTATGCTGATAAATAAACTAAAAAAAACTTCCCAATCCTGTCTGTTTCTGTTTATCTTTCTCTTTCAACAACTTCTGCAATTTAGTTTTAACTCTTTCTTCAGAAAAATCATGTTCTTTTACTAGAAATTCAATCAAATCTTTCTCCTGCAACTTACCCCATTCCAACACATAATCATCAGTAGTTGGCATCTTCTTAATTATATAAAAAATTTCTTTCCAGTCTAAATCTGGAAAATGTTCTTTCCATTTTGCTGCCTCAAATACCCCATCAAAATCAGAAAACTCTTTTACTAATTTCAACGCAGTTTTAGGGCCAATCCCTTTAACTCCCCCCGGATTATAATCTGTTCCAACTAAAATTGCCAAAACAATTAACTGATCAATATCCAAACCAAGAGTATTGAGATTTTCAGATAAAGATAGTTTTTCTGGCTTAACTATCTGCCAAGCAAATTTACCTGCTCTTTTTTTCTTACCTGCAATTGAAAGATTACGTATCAATAAAGGACATCCAAAAATCAAAGAATCATAATCTTGTGATACTGAATAATCTACTTCTCCTTTTTTAGTCATATATGCACATTGTGCCTCCCCTTCTGAAGGAGCTTGCACAATTGGACAACCCAACAAACCAACTAATTTCTTAGCCTCTTTTACCATTTCTGAAGTCAAAACAGTAGTACGAGATGCAAATTTATACATACTTTCTTTATCTCCTATGGCTGCTGCTTCTTTTAATTTTTGCGCTGCCTCTTTCTTAACTGCTGCTCTTTTTTCTTTAGTTTTTTGTTTAAGTTCTGGTGGTTTACCATCAAACACAAAAACTAATTTTAATCCAGATTCCATTAACTTGGTTGTTCGATTAAATAATCCAATCAAATGGGAAGTTACTTGACCTTTACTATCTGTTAATTGAGAACCATCTCTCGAACGAATAGTAGTCAAAAACTGATACAATAAATTCATAGAATCAACTACTACTTTCTTACCAGCTAAATCTTTAATTGTAATCTCTTCCTTTACTACTAAATCCTTAAAACTTAAACCCATATTCAATCAATACCCCCAACAATTAAAAAGTTTTTTGGTTTTAATCTAGTTTCTTAACCATACAATTCTCAAAGGTTCCAGAATCTAACATTTCTTTCGCTTTCTTAGTTAAATCATCAGAATATAAAAATAACAAAGGATATCTTTTAGCTTGTGCTTCCATATAAGCAGCCGAAATATCTTTTTCATCACATCTTTTTTTATTTTTAGCCTTACAAAAATAAGTCATCTCCCCCACAACAGAAGGTACTTTTAAAACAAAATCCATTTCTGCATTCTTCCGCAAAGTCTCTTTCAATTCAATTTTAATATTCATTTCTTTAAAATAAGCTGCAATTTTTGGGAAAAAAGTATCTGGAACTCCTTTTCGTTTAGGTTTTAATTTTTCTTTTATTTTCTGTAATAAAGGTTTCTTTGTTTTTTTCTCACTAGTTTTTGGTTTTTCCATCATTTTTTCTACAATAGAATCAACCCCTGGTTTATTTTCAACTTCTTTTTTCTCTTCTAACTGAGAAGAATCTTCTACCAAATTATTTTCTTCTTTTACTATTTCTTTTTCAACTTCTTTTTTATTCTCAGATACAGGGCTCTCTTCAGAAATAATTTTGTTTTCAGGTTTAATTTCAGCCCCTGGTTTTTTATCCTCACTAACATCTTGTTTTTCTTCCTCAACTTGTGTTTTAATTTCTTTTTTCTCTTTATCTACTTCTTCTTTTAAACCATCATCATTAAGAGATTCTGCTTTCTCTTCAACTGGAAAGTCTTTTTCATTTTCAGAATGATTAACTGGTGCTAATTGTTCTTTGATTAAATTAATTGCTTTAGAATCATCAATTAAATACCATTTCCAAAACAATTCTTTTTGATTATTTACAGTCACATTCAAAGGAATGGAGAAATCTTTTGTTTTCCGCAATGCTACTCGAGTCAATAAATCCAAATCTCTTTCTCTCATTATTTTCCTTTCTTTTAAAATACTCAAAACTTCTTGATCTTTAGAATTAAATCCTCCCATAAAATTTTGCAATTTCTCTCGATGTTCCATCAAAAAATAAACTGGAGAACCACCTACTTTCAAATTAGAAACTTTAATTTTCCCTTGATGAGATAATTCTGCTAAATGGGCTGAAGCTAAAAGAATATTAGAATTTATATGTTTAGCTACTTGTGCTGGCAAAACAGGCCCAGTTGCTTTAATAAAATAAACTATTGAATCTTGATCATTCATCAAAATCTAAGAATTAATACAATTTAAATAGTTTTGGGTAGTGTAGAATATTTAAGGTCTAACCCACTTTATTTCATAATAAGTTACATCGTTTTCATCATCAACAATACCCATCAATAATCTCTTCTTAGTAGAATGAGCCACCCTATTCTTAGCTGAAAATTCATGCCAAGTTAAAGTACTCGCTTCATGAACTGGAAAAACAACCCATTTTGCATGATCTTCTCCTGGTTTAATTCCTCGGTCATAAACTCGAAAATCAGCACCAAATTTCAAAGCAGTTTTAATGATATATCCTCTATTTCTCATATCCTTGAAAACACAATATCTTACCCAAAAATTAGGTTCTACTTTCTTAGCTTTTCTTACATAAGATTCGAAAGCAATTTTCCTACCGGCTTCACTTTTCAGCAATAATTTTCCTTTCTCAAATAAATATAATGCTTCCAGTAAAGATAATTCAACTTTTCCAGATTCATTCATAGTTCCAAATCTGGATTGATTATAAAACTCTCTTGCTTCATCTGTTGATTCAGTAATAACTTTGGTTTCACTTAAAAAAGCTACAACTGTCTTTTTCTTGCTTTTCTTTTGTTCTGGTTCAGCCAATTTAACTTCTTTTGCTCCAATTTCAGCCAAAGTCTTTTGAGCTGCTTTATGTTTTGATTTTCTACCCATACTCTAATATTAAGAATTGCTTTTTTAAATGTTTTGTATAAAAAAACGACTTCGTGTTTTTAATAGTAAATGCAAGTTATTTTATTTCCAATAAAAAAAGAAAAAATTAACTCCAATCAACCAGTCCAAGCTTGTTCTATTTTCTGACCATTGACATCAATTACCATATATCCAGTTTTCCCGTCTTCACTAAAATAATAATCGGCATTAACTTGGTCTCCAGCAGTAGTCGCATCATAAACTACGTGGCATAATCCTTTATATTTTCCGGAAGAAACTAGTTCTTTAATCACCATTTTGGCTGTATTTCCCGCAGAAGTAGATTTCCACTCTGAACCTGTTTGACACCAAGAACCACTGTTCTTTACAACGGTTTTAGTTGTTCCTTCTGCCGTTTTAACAGTTGTTGTTTTACTACAACCGATTAAAAATATTCCAATAACCATCACCAATCCAAATAAAAGTATCTTTTTCATTTTGTACCTCCTACAAATTAAAATTTAAAAAATAACTATATAAAATTTTCCAAAAAAATAATTGCATCTATCTTAATCTTGTTTCTTAACAAACAAACCACACCAACACATTGGTTTTCTTCCATTACTCGGCTTTAACCAAGTCGTATGTGTTTTAAAATTACAAGGACAAATTAATTCCAAATCTTTTTCTCTAGTTCCATCTCTCAACCGACAAGGACATAACTTTAACTCAAATTTATTCTCATTTTCCAAAACACCCTTGATAATCATTTGAACATGTTCTTTATCAAGATTCAACACAAAATCATTCTTCTCTGTAAACTTCTCCCATACTTTTAACAATTTTTGTTCATCCATTTTAAAAATCCATGACTTTTTTTGCTTCTAATTTATCAATCTCAACGTAAGCATTTTCTGCTTGACAAGTCGGACAAATTTTTGGACCATCATTCCCAAAATGAATGTCATTACAAACATTACATCTCCAAAACTTCTTCATTTTCTTTACCTCTTACAAATCTTCAATGCTTCTTTAAAAATATGTTCTGAACTAAACCCAAATTTTTTCAACAATTCATCTGGACTACCGGATTCTCCAAAATGATCTTGTACCCCAATTCTTTTTAATTTAGCTGGATAATTTTCTCCTAAAAATTCTGCTACTGCTCCCCCTAAACCACCAATTACTTGTGCTTCTTCTACAGTTAAAACTTTTTTACATTTCTTCACAGAAGCCAATATAGTTCTCTGATCCAATGGTTTAATGGTATGACAATTTATCACTTCTGCAGAAATTCCTTTCTCTTGTAATTTTTGCGCTGCCACCAAACATTCATACACTACTGGGCCCGCTCCAATAAGTACTAAATCTTTTCCTTTCTTCAAAACTTGAGCTTTACCTATCTCAAAAGGAGTTTTTTTACTAGTCATTTGAGGGGTTTTCTCTCGAGCAAACCTCATATATGCTGGCCCCTTAAACTTAGCTATAGCTCTAGTAGCCTTCTTTGTTTGCTCATAATCTGCTGGAACTATTACAATCATATTTGGTAATGACCTCATAATTGCAATATCTTCTAGGGCTTGATGTGTTGCCCCATCTGGACCAACTGAAATCCCTGCATGAGCCCCAATCACTTTAACATTTTGTTCATTATAACAAATTGTAGTTCTAATTTGTTCCCAACATCTTCCCGGACAAAACATGGCATAACTAGAAACAAAAGGAATTTTTCCCATCGCCGCTAAACCAGCAGCAACAGTAACTAAGTTTTGTTCTGCTACTCCAATCTCAACAAATTGTTTAGGATATTTTTCTTTAAACTTAGTAACTCTTGTAGAATCAACCAAATCTGCACATAAAACCATGATTTTTTTATTTCTTCCTAACTCAACTAAACCATCCCCATATCCATTTCGAGTTGGAATCTTCTCTTTTAAAAAAGATAAAGATAAAGATTTGTTCAACCCCTGCAATTTATCAAATTTATTTTCTTGCATTTTATTGTCCTTCTATACAATTACAACTTTTATGCTTTTTTTTACAACCTTCGCAATGATCTAATTCTAAATAATGTCTTTTTTTATCTAACTCCGCTAAAGCAATTTCTGCTTGCTCAGAAGTAGGTGGCTTACCATGCCAAGTATAATCATTTTCCATAAAAGAAACTCCTTTTCCAGGAGTTGTTTTTGCAATTATCATTAAAGGTTTCTTTCTATTCCGACGAGCTTTTTTCAAAGTGGAAACAATTTTTCTCATATTATGGCCTTTAATTTCAACCACATTCCAATTAAAAGCTTTATATTTCTTAACTAAAGAATCCAAAGGCATAACTTCTTCTGTATTGCCATCAATTTGAATATAATTTCGATCAAGAATGGCCACTAAATTATTCAATTTGTGTTTAGCTGCAAACAAAACTGCCTCCCACCAATTTCCTTCTTCGTGTTCTCCATCACTACATAAACACCACACTAAATTAGATTTTCTATCCATCTTCAAAGTATAGGCCATTCCTGCTGCCTGAGACAAACCACTACCTAATGGACCAGATGTTGTTTCCAAACCAGGTAATGCTGTTCGATGTGGGTGTCCTTGTAAACGAGTCCCTAACTTACGCAAGGTCATCAATTCTTTTTTTGGAAAATAACCAGCATTAGCCATTGCTGCATATAAAACTGGACAAATATGTCCATTTGACAGCACCACCCTATCTCTTCCGTCCCATTTCGGTCTTTTTGGGTCATGTTCTAAGGCATTAAAATAAAGAGCAGTAAATATATCTGTCATCCCTAAAGGTCCAGCTGAATGTCCCGATTTAGCTTCAGCCAAAGAAATAATAATATCTTTTCTAATGGTGTTGGCCATCAATCTTAAATCAACAATCTTAGATATTTTATTCATCCTAACCTCTTTTTTAAATATTAAATCTTATTAGTTAATAAAGATTATGTTCTCTTTCAACCAACATATTTTATCTATCTTATTTCTCTTCATACAACAACGTCTTTGGATGAAAAGCATACCAAGCGAACCAAAAATCCCTTTCCTTAACTATTTCTTTCCCATTATCCAAATTAGTAATCTTTACAATTCCAGCCGAATCCCGTTCTACTTTTAAATTAACTCCATTAACTTTATCTTTAATCATTCCTTTTTTAACATCTTCTTCTTTATAGGCCTTATAATTTCCATCCACTTCAATCCCAAATATCACTGTTTTAGGATGTACTCTTTTATCTTCATTTTCTACTGGAAAAAACAAGAAAGAATCTTCATAATAATTTCCATAAGGGTCTTTACCATATTGTCGATTAAATCCAGTTTTCTGACTTAAAACCAAAGAATCTGGATGTTGTTTTTTCCAATCTCTCCAAACAACTGTATCAATCGAAACTCCTTTCAAAACTTGTCCAGTCAACTTACCAACAATTGCTTTTCCTCCAATTTGAGTCCAATAAGTTTTTGTTTTCCGATCATACATCACCAAATTAGAATTATATAATTTTCCTGAAGTTCCAAATTCCACTTCTGTTTTCTTACCACCTAAATTTATTTTTCTTTCAAAAGCAATTCCCGAACCACAAAGAGGGCAATAAGTAATTAAAATTGGATCTCCTGCAATCCTATCATTTACAATTTCATGCCAAACCATAATCTGTAAAGGATATACTTTTTTTACTCCTTTATATTGAATGGCCATTACCAATTCATTATCTTTTATCCACTTATTTGCTTGACTAACAGAAACATATTCTGGTTTATCTATACTAGGAATACCATCCATTGGTGGACCACCTGAACGAATCTTTTTTGGATCAATTAAGTATTTAACGCCTTCTTTAGTAACTTTTATATCGGACGAATTTGACCCTTCCATCTGTATATTAGAAAAAGGTTTTTTGTTCATATCCAAATCAGAAACCGTCTTTTTTTCTGAATTAGTAGATGTACACCCCATTAAAAAAACAAAAACCAATGTCATAACCAACACAATCAAATAATTTAAAGCCAATTTATGTGAATTTACCATCCGAATCACCTTTTTATTAGTTATTTTAAAACAATTGTGATAAATAAGTAAATCATAGTTATAAAATTTATGTTTAAACACAAAACGAAAGATTATTAAGTTATAATTCCTTTTCTTTTTTTGATGTCCATAAGAAAAAAAATGAAAAAGATCAAAGCAATTGGATTTGACTTTGATGGAACTTTAATCAGTTCAGAAGAAACCAAAGCCGAAGAAATGGCCAAAGTATTTTCTGAACTTCTCGGAATAAAAAAAGGTATTAAAACAGCATATAAAAAATTAAGAGGTATCAACCGAAGTCAAAAAATAAATAAATTATTTATCCAATTCCTCAAAAGAAAACCAACCAAAAAAGAATTAAAAAAAATTGAAGATCATTTTGGCCAACATTATCTCACTAGTATGAAGACTTGTCCTCTTTTTCAATGTACTAATATTTTAAAAGAATTAAAAAAACAGGCCCAATTTATGTTTTTGTTATCTCTAGAAGAAGAAAAAGATGTTAAAAAACTAATTAAACATTGTAACTTAAATAAATATTTTGATGAGATTCTAGGGGGTCCAAAATCAAAATTAGAAAATTTTGAACATATCTTAAAAAAACACAAATTCAGTCACCCAGAAATTATTTACATCGGAGATTCTCCAGGAGATATCAAAGCCAGCCATAAAAAAGGAATAAAAGTAATTTTAATCAATAAAAAATTTAACTATCCTCAATTTAAGAAAAAATTAGGAGCAGATTTTGTCTTTAGTTCATTGTGTGATTTGCCTTTAAATACAAAAATGTATTCTCAATAAACACAAACTATTTAAATAAAAACTATATTGTTCCTCTAATAAAATCAATTTAAACATTGAGGTGAAATAAAAATGAAAAAAGTTCTAATGTTAATTTGTTTAATAGCAGCACTGTTGGTGATGGGATGTGCTACTGAAAAAACAGCCCCAGTATCAAGTTCTGGGAAGGCAGCTGCTCCTGCAGTTGAAAAAGTTACAACTCCCCCAACACAAGAAAAAACCATCCCTTCTACAACACCAACTGTTATTGCTCCTGAAGAAACTAAAAAAACAAGTGAGACTAAACCTGCTGTAACTGTTGCTGCCGGAACAATGGAAGTTTTAGGAAGTAAAGGTTTTAATCCTATGACAACTACAATTAAAAAAGGAGAATCATTAACTTTTGTTAACAAAAACCCTTCTGCTATTGACAGTAACAAAAATGCAGTTTTAGTTTTTCAAAACAAAAATACTGGAGTAGTAGTTAACTCCCATAATCAAATTAATTATGAAGGAAAATATGTCCACACTTTCAAAGAAGCTGGAGAATACAAAGTATGGGATGTTGGTTATGGAGTAATGGCTACAGTCAAAGTAGAATAAAATTTACTTTTTCTTTTTTATTATTTATTTTTGAAAATTGTTTACTTCATTCAATTTAATTTGTTCATTAAATTTTTTATAGAATTCTTAGGATTTTTTGCTTTAGTAGTATAGGAACCAGAAACAAAATAATCTGCTTCTTTCGCCAAGCCAATAGTTTCTGGACTCATCCCTCCATCTACAATTAACTTAATCTTATTTTTCTTCTTTTTTATCGCCCCAATTTTTTTCAAAGGAGATTTCAAAAACTTAGCCCCATAAAAACCAGGGTGAACAGTTAAAATCAAAATATAATCAATTTCCCTTAAATATTCTTTAATCAAATCAACTTTTGTTTCTGGTTTCAAAGCCAAACCAACTTTCTTCCCATTCAATTTTATCTTATTAATCAATCCCAACAAACTTTGTTTCCTCTTAAACAATTCAGGATGTAAAATAATTGTTTTAATATTTCTTTTCTTTAAACATCTCTCTACCCATTTTTTTTGATCCTTAACCATTAAATGAACATTATATCTAAATTTAGAACTCAATTTAAAGTCAAAATTCATTGCTTCATTAGCTGCAAATTTCCCATCTACAACATCTAAATGAATTTCTTTAACCACACCTTTCAATTTTTTCAAATCAATATTTAATTCTTTTTGATCTTTTGCCATAATTGAAGGCAATATTCTATCAACCATTAATAGAAGTAAACATCAAAGACATATAAATTTAACTTTTTTAAACATCTAACTCACTCGTATTCTAAACACTTACCTTTCCTATATCCAGTTAAATCTTCAATTTTTTGACAAACAAGTTTCTCATTAACTGGCCCCAAAACCAAAGGAGAACTAATTTTTCTCATCCCACTAGAAAAAGTTGACCGATATAAATTCTTTTTTCTACCACAACCCAAATAACAATTAACTTCAGATTGATAATTTTTATCAGTTGGTTTACAATCAATAATTCCTTTAACGCCACATCCATTTCCTATCATTTTTTTCCACGAAGAATTAGCCAAACAATCTGCATAAGATTTATCTGTTTCTTGACAACTATATTTTTCTCCCACTGGATCTTCTTGACAAATAACTTCCGAACTAAAAAAACATTGTTCAGGATGAAATGATTCCCCCACCATATCTGTTTCATATTCATCTATTAAACCACCAAATGTATGTAATAATTCATGTAATACAACAACTGGAGATTCAGATTTAATTGGGCCATAATAACTATGGCCAAAATTATTTTTTGCTCTTCCTGATTCTCCATTCATAATAACTGAACTATCTTTATGAACAACTATATTACTCGAACCAGGACAAGTAGCCAATAATTGAAATCCTTTTTTCAAAGTATTAGAAAATAACAATTCTTCATTATTTAATAATTCAGCACCAACATATTTAATTTCAAATAAATCTTTATTAGATTTAAACGGTTCCATCGAAAATAAACCACTTTCTATTTCTGAAAAATCAATAATTTTTCCCAATACTTCACTAGTGTTTTTGTATCCCATCATTGCAAAAACAAGAGTAATTTTCTTATCACTTTTTGCTTTTTTAAACAATTGACATTTATTTTGGATAGGTTTAGTTACCCAAACACTAGTCAAATTATTTTTTTTAATTTTAATTCCTTTTTCCAGATATTCTACTCCTAAATCATATCTTCCAGGATTAGAAAATTGTAAAGTAGTTGCAAAAAAGTTATCTCTTGCTAATCGATCTGCATGAAAACCATCATCATACAACTGAAAACCTCTTGACCCATATATTACTTGAGGTTCACTTATCTCTGTTCCCTCTACTAAAAAATTAACTTGAAATTTTGTATTAGTAAAACCCACAAGAGGTACTACTTCTAAGTTTATTTTTTTAGGTATCTTCAAATCAGTTTTATCTAAAACCAATCCTTTCTCAGCTGAACATTTTCCTTGCACACAACTCCAAGGACAAGTCACTTCCTCCACATTAACTTCTTTATTTGAAGCGCAAGATAATTCCGTTAATTTCCTTCCTAAACAAACATCTTCTAAAATATTTTCTTTTCCAAATTTATCAATTATCGTTAATTTTCCAGGAACTAAATAATTTTTTCCACCATCTGAATCATTACAAGAAGAAAAAGCATTACAACTTGCATCTTGACAACCAGAAATACAAAAAGACTTCTTCATTTGTGGAATTCCTTTTTTACAACTAAACACAACCAATTCATTACTTTGATTACCATTTACTTCACTTTTACAAAAATCTTTCAAAACATAACTTTTAGTAATCAAATTCTCTTCAACTACCCCTAAAACTTTTTTTTCGCCTGGAAAACAAGCCCACCAATTAAGATTCTCTGTTTTATTATTTTCTATCAATTCAATCATCTTTGTCGAAGAAATATTTACTTGACATCCCACTAAAAATAAAACCACAAAAAGAAAAAAATACTCCTTCTTCATCTTTCTAATCTTTTAATTTTATTTATTCTTCGTTGATGTCTTTTTGCTTTAGAAAAAGCAGTTTTCAAAAATAAATTAATCATCTTTGCCACCTTTATCATCGACATACTACCCATTGGTTTAAGCATTCCTCCACCAGAAAGACAAATAATATTGGCATCATTATGCTCTCTCGCCAGTCTAACAATCTTCTCAGAATAAGGGGCCACTGCTCTAATTCCTTTAATCTTATTAGCAGCAATACACATTCCTTCAGCCGAACCACACACCAAGATTCCTTTAGTTTTCTCTTTCACTACTTTCTGTGCTACTTTCTTAGCATAATCTGGATAATCATCATTTTTATCAAACTTAAAATTCCCTAAATCTTCGTAAGCAATTTTATTCTTAACCAACCACAATTTAATCTTCTCTTTCAAATGAAACCCAGCATGATCCGCACCCAAATATATTTTTTTCATTCTATATCACCTTAAGTATAATCAAAATTAACAATAAACCAATCAATGTACCAACTACCAAAAAAGAATAAGAGATAATTTCTTTAGTAATTTTTTTCATTTTATTTATAGTCGCCCAATTAACCTTTCCCAACACTTCCAAAAACTTTAATTCTGTGTTCAACTACTTTAGTAATCAAATCTCGAGCGGGACCAACTATTTTCCTAGGATCAAAAACTTTAGGTTGAGTTTTTATTACTTGTCTTACAGCTGCATCAAAAGCAATTCTTAAATCGGTATCTGTATTAATTTTATTAATTCCTCTCTGTACTGCTAACTTAACTTGTCTATCTGGAACCCCTTGTACTCCTTTTAATTTGGCCCCATATTTTTCTGCCATTTTAACAATATTTTTAGGAACTTCAGAAGCCCCATGCAATACTAAAGGAATCTTCGTTTGTTTCTTAATCTCTGATAACAAATCAATCTTTAATTTTCCAGCTCCTTTAAACTTATAAGCCCCGTGAGAAGTACCGATAGCCACTGCTAAAAAATCACATCCTGTTCTTTCTACAAATTCCTTAGCTTTCTCTGGATCAGTATAAACAATATTTCTAGCACTAACCAAATCTTCTGCTCCTCCAATTGTTCCTAATTCCCCTTCTACAGAAATCCCTCTACGATGAGCCAACTGAACAACTTTTTTAGTCAATTTAACATTCTGTTCAAAATCCAAATGAGAACCATCAATCATCACTGAAGAATAACCTAATTTAATACATTTTTTAATTAACTCTAAATCTTTTCCATGATCTAAATGTAAAGCAATTGGAATTTTAGCTAATTCTGATGCAGTTTTGGTTAAATCATAAAGAAAATTAATTCCTGCATACTTAATCCCTCCTTCCGAAGTTGCAATTATCACTGGACTTTTCAAATTCTCTCCTGCTTGCACAATCCCTTGTAATATCTCCATATTATTGATATTAAAATGTCCTACTGCATAATTTCCTTTATTTGCTTTCTGCAATATTCTTTTAGTTGAAGTTATCATTTAGAAACTCCTTCTCTTTCATAAAAATACCGACCAACAAATATTCCTCCCATTACTAAAAAAGGAACCACAATCATTAAATTAACAAAAGACCAACCAGCAACAAAAACCAAATAAAAAATACTTAACAAAAGATAAGCAATTCCACCATACAATGGTCTTTTCCAAGCTAAAAACGTAATAAAAAACAATAACACCCAAATCATAAATCCCGCTCGATTGTATTTTCCTAAATCTGCCATCAATAAAAAAATCAACCAAAAAACAATTATTGATACTGATAATCCTCGAGAAACATCTTTCAATAATCTTTTTGATTTTTTATTTTTTTTGCTCATTTTCTAATTAACATTAATTTTATGTTTTTTAATAAATCTTTTAACTTCTTCCATATTCAACAATTTATTCTTTGTTCCAATATATTGAATAACTGAACTAGCTTGAGCTTGTCCTTGTTTAATTGATTCTGAAAAAGGTTTTTTTCTAATAATTCCTGCTAAAAAGCCAGCAGTAAAAGCATCTCCTGAACCAGCAGTATTAACTACTTTTATCTTAGGCGGAGGAGAAGAATAAAATTTCCCATTATACGCATGTAAAGTCTTAGCTCCATTAGTAATTGCCACTATTTTTGGACCTAATTTACTCAAACCCAACAATAATTTCCGAGGATTTCCTTTTGTCCCCAATAATACTTCTGCTTCTTTCTTATTCAAAACCAACACATCAGTTGCTTCCAAAACAGGTTGTAAATATTTTTTACCTTTCCGCGCCAAATACAAAGAAGGATTAAATAATAAATTAATTTTATGTTCACAAGAATATTTAGCAATTTTTTTTGCTGTCTGCCAAGATTTATCCATCAAACTAGCCAAATAAATCCACCTTCCATTTAATTGTTTAATATTAAAATCACTAATCTTCAAATCTAAAGAAGCCCCTTTATGTACATAAATCACTCTGTCTTTTTCTAATTTGGAAGAAACAATTGTCGCTGCATCAGTTCCTTTCTTACTTTTCTTCAAACAAATATTTTTAACTCCAAATTTTTTCATTTCTTTCTCAATAAATTCCGCATCATGATCTTTTCCTAACTTACTCAAAACCTTAACTTTTAAACCCATTTTTTTAAGAGCTGCTGCTGAATTAGTTGCTCCTCCCCCAGAATGTCTTTCAAAATTATTAATCAAAACCTTATCTCCTAATTTAACTTGAGAAACCTTACGATTAACTTCCATAAATGTATCTACAGTTGCAGAACCTACACAAATTACATCTGTTTTGAACATTTAACACCTCTTTAAAGAAAACAATATCTTTTTGTTTTTTAATCTTTCTAAAAAGAGTACATGTTTAGTTAGTTTTGCCAATGGAAGCCCATTTTTTCCGAGAGGGAAAAATCCCTGGGCCGTGCCCCACCGGCTTAGTCAAATAACTGTGTTGGCAAGAGCACTACCGCCAATGGGGGCACATTTTTGTCCTGTTTGTTAGGGCAAAAATCCCCGTGCCGTGCGTAGTGCTCTTGCTTTGCCAATAAATTTGACTAAGCCTGCCCCACCATACATTTATATATTCTGGATGAAGCCTAAAAAGAAAACATTTAGAATTATCTCAATCTACAATTGGATTCATTTGTTTACCAAATATTTTTGATATTCTTTCCATATAATTTTCTAGATTATTTTTAAAATAGGGTTTGTGTTCTTTCTGAATTTTTCCAATTACATAATATGCAATTGCCATCATAACAGCATAATCTACATTATTTGGAAGGGGCACAAATAAATTATCGCCCCATTGTTCATTTTGTTTACCAAATGAAATAAATAACTCTTTAGATGGAACTACTGTAACTGCGTGTTTCATATATTCATATGTTTCAATATCTCTTGCTAATTTCCTACCAAACAATTCAATAAATTTAACATTTAATAATCTGATTATTCCTTCAAATTCTTCTGGAACTATTAAAAAAAACTTATCATATTTCCTCAACTGAGAAAAATCCAACCCATCAATGTTCTCCTTAATAAACTGTAAGATTTCTTGAGGATTTTCTTTAGTATAGCCTAAAATCATCCCCATATAAGTAGAAGTGTTATAAGTATAAGGTTCTCTATTTTTAGGAAAAATATATGTCTGATCAACAAAATCTTTTGCTTCAGCATCAATATTATTAGTAATCAAAGTGATTGGTTTATTCAATTTCTTTACTTTTTGTGCAATAATTGGTGCATGTTTACCACCTGATGCTGAAATAATAACAACTCCATCGATTGCTTCAATACCTAATTTCTTTTCTATATTAGATTCGTCTGCAAATACTGCATCTTTCTTCTCAAAAATAATTTTTCCAGTTGCTGCTGCATTACCACTACCCACTACCAAAGGTCTTTTGTAATGAATTTTCATTTCTGGAACTTTTGTTTGAATAAATAATTCTAACGCAGCTAAAACACAATCATCTAAATCAGGAATATTATCAAGTGTAAAATTGTTCATAATTTCAATCTTTTTCATAACTTCTGCCATTATAAAAATAATTAATTGTAAAGAAGTTTAAATTTGTTGTGATTGATTAAAACATAACTATTTTTCCAACAAACTTAAAGTCTGACCTGCATTCAACCTCGGAGTATAATAACCAATATAATCTCCTCCTTTAAGCAAATACTTTTTCACTTCAGCAGAAGTTAAATTCTTATCCATTGACAACATCAAACCAACTACACCAGAAACCATCGGTACTGCCATGGAAGTACCTGAACTAAAACAATAAACATCTGTCCCACAAATACTTAAAATCATTTCCCCTGGAGCTAAAATATCTACCCATGAACCATGATTAGAAAAAGAAGAAGGTTCATCATTGTTATCTGTAGAACCAACTGCAATTACTGAATCGTAGGCTGCCGGATAATTCTTTTGACTTAACCCATCATTACCTGCTGCTGCAATAAAAACTATTCCTTTTTTACTCAAAATTTTAAAAAACCTATCTTCGTATTCAGAATATTTAGTTTTTCCTAAACTCATACTTATTACTCTCGCCCCTTGAGAAATTGCATATACTACTGCTCTCAATAATGTTGGACTATCTGTACCTCCTTCTTCATCTAAAGCCCTAATTCCCAAAATTTTACATTGTGGACAGATTCCTGCTATCCCAAAATGATCATTAGTTTGTGCTGCCACCACTCCAGCCACATGCGAACCATGAATCTCTTGTTTAATCTTTGGACTAATATCTCTATCTCCTTCTACAAAATCATAATTTTGATAAAACAACAAATTTGGAGTTAGTTCAGGATTTGAAAAAATACCTTGGTCAATTACTGCAATAACCGAACCAGAACTAGCCAAATCCCAAGCTGATTCAATATCAATATCTGCCCCAATTGTTCCAAAAAATCTTCCATTATTCTTCAAATACCATTGGTATTTGTAAAAAGGATCATTTACTTTTCGCGATGGTTTTCTAACTAACTTATGAATCAAATTATAACTAAAATGAGGATAACTGATTGAATTCAAACTAACACTCTCTACAAAATCATATTCTAACAATTTTTTTCGAATCTCTCGATAACTTATAGAAGTATTAAGAACAATTTTTTCATCATAAACCATCTTTCCCAAAACCTCTTTCATCTCAAAACTAAACAACCTACTACGACTAATTAATCCAAATTTATTCAAAGTCGAATTATAGGAAGAATCATTTTTTATTTCTCGCTTGTAACTTACAATAAATTCTCCAGTTACAAATGATTTATTTCCAATTTTATTTAAATCACCCAAAACAAATTCTCGCCCTTCTAAATTAAATTTCGGATTTTTTAATTTACTAACTTCATTTTTTTTAACTAAAATTTGATATTTATCAATTTGTTTACTTTGGTCTTGAAAAGACAATTTGGTTTTTAGTCCAACTTCCACCAAGTAAGATTCTGACCTCTCCACTACTTTAACTTGCAAAGGCAATTTAACTTCTACTTGTAATCCATAATAAGAAACCAAATCAAAACATTCTTTCAAACTTAATTTCAAATACTGATTTAAACCAAATTTGTCTACTCCTACCTTACTTACGGCTTGTTTAATTTTAGGACGAAAACAATTTTCCATTGTTGAAGTAAAAGAAGTAGCTAATGTATCAATTGTCATCAAAGGAGGAGATTCTACACTCTTTGTCTTAACTCCAACATAAATCGCTAAACTAAAAGCAAACAATATCACCATCCCTAGAATAATAAAAGCAGTTACTTGTCCTCTTTTTTTTAAACAACTCATCTATTTCCTCTTTTTGTACAATACAAAACCAACAACTACAATCAAAACCAATAAACCAATTCCTATCAAAACCCATCTCACAAAATTTGTTCCAGCCACTTTTTGATTTACTTTTTTCAATTCTTGTTGTTCCCATTTTTTATTTTGATTTTTAGTAATATTCTGTGGTACTTTCTTACTTAAATCACTAACATCAATGGTTAGAATTTTTTCAACATTCTCATCAAAAATTTGAATCTCTTTGGCAGTCTCAGAATATGGAAGATAAACAGTAGTTTTTGATTTATTCAAAACTATTATACCTCCACTATTTATTTTTCCTGTTTTCTCATCGATTCCATCCCATAAAATAATATTGGGAAAACTAAAAAAAGTTTCATTCAAAACCTGCCCTTGGTAGTCAACAACTTCTGCCAAATAATCTGCCCCTAATTCTTCAATTTCTTTTGAAAATGGTTCTACATTTACCGAAACATATGAAACATTACTTTGGTCATAATGCAGTTCAATCTTGTAATATTGATTTATTTCAGCAAGGGAAAAAGTAACTAAAAATACCAATACCATCAGCCAAATAATTAAATATTTCATTTTAACCCACCATAATTTTTTTGTAATCTTTCTGTTCTATTATTCCTTCTTCCCTAAGCAATTCCAATGCATCTTTATATCTCTTGGCCCAATTCTGAGCAACTTGGGGTGTCATTTTTTCCTTTGACCCTTTAAATAAAGGTTTACCCATTTTCTGTCGATAAAATTGACTATTGGGATCCATCCACTCAACATATGATGGGTGAAAACCATTAGCAATACTTTCAACAAATGTGGCAGTATATTCATACACATTATTACAACCATATGCTCGAGTACAACCAAATCTAGCGTCACTTTCTTTATCTGACCATTCAACAGATGTACTACTCCCTTCACGAGGAGCTAAATTTTTACCCAATTTATCTCCAATAATTCTTCTGATTTTGTCATTAAATGTTTCTTGGATTAATTTTGCCCTACTACTTGATCTATCTTTTTGGTAATGAGTAATTTTATTCTCTCTAGCCAACTGCAATAATTCATTTTCTTCCTTTTTTGTTAATTGAACTCGCCAACCTGCACGAGATTTAAGTTTAATTTTATTATTTTTGACATCAATCAAAACAGATGCTAAATCTTTCTTAAACATCCATTTTTTCATTTTTTGTTTAAATTTAATCGCCATTCTTTTTTCTTTCTTTTCAATAGAGAAATGATATGTATGAACTGCTTCATGATATAATGTACTAAACTCTAGATTTTCACTCAAAAAAATCTTCTGATCTTTCTGTCTTGCACACGCGTCAGCCTTCATACCACTACACCCCCAATCTTTCTTTGGTCCAACCCAAATACCTTTAACTTCTTTCTTTAATTTATCTGGCAAATTTTTAAAAGTATCAATCACCAAACTTAGTTTAGTGGTATCTCCAGAATAACTATTGATTCCAACTTCTTTAGCCCACGCAGAAAGATAATTAATAAAAATTCTATTTTCCTTTAAGGTTTCAAGACTACAGGTTTTACATTCTACTTTATCTGGAGAAATTTTTTCTGGAACAATGGCTAAATTATTATTTTTATCAAAAATAATCCTCTCTTTCTCATTTTTTGAACCCAATAAATCGTTATTCTTTTTATCTAAAAAACGCAAAACCATCGGAATACTATTTGGACGTTTTTCAATAGGTAAATGGCCAACACCTGTCTTTAACCCATAGTCAACGCGCTTATTTTCAAAAAGAACTTGATGTTGGCCATTATTCAATTGAATTAATAATTTTCCATCTATATTTGGTTTAACAATTACTTCTGGAGAAAATTTTAATCTTTTATTTATTGTCAATTTTCCATTAACAATCTCAAATGAAGTAAGATCTTGGTCGTCCATCTTGAAATATCCATTTCCTGGCTTGAATTTCATTTCTAAAAAATGATCTCTTTCTTTCTTATCAACATATGCATGAAACTTACTTGTTCCAAAAGAAATATAATTTCCCGAATGTTCTTTCCCATCAAAATGAATTTCTGTTTTTAGTTTCCATGATTGTATTTTAATACCATTAATTTCCGCTTTCATTTTACTAAGAACGAAAATTTTTCCTTGATCAAAATGTAAATCTCCTTTAACAGTATTGCCCAAATAATTTAGTTTTAGATCCCTTGTAATTATAAACACTTTATCTTTTTTTGGAATATCAATATTTTTTGAAACACTACCTAATTGATATAATTTAATATTGCCTTCATTATCAATTTCAAAAAAATATCCTTTATAACCAAGATGAGATAATGTAGCTTTTCCTTTATTTCCAGAGGTCGCCTGCAAAACTCCATTCTTGATCATAGCACCTTTACCAAAACTAGAAATTCTCCGATTATATTTTTTTTCAATTGCTAATTTAGCTTTTTTCTCCCCAAAATCCTTAACTAAATTATCGCTCTTCTCCAAAAGCTTTCCTTTAGCCAAAGTAGCACTAGTCAAACTCTTTTTCTGTCCAGATGACAAAGAAGAAAACCTTGATTCCAATACATTAACTGGAATATCATTCACTCTTTCTTTAGGAATGTTGCTTAACTCCACTTTCTTCCAAGCTTCAACACTAATTGTACCATAATCTCCTTTACTCCAATCAAATGAATCAGGATTATTTGAATTATAAATTTTAGATAATTTGAATTCCACATCAGTAGTAGATTGAGTAATTTTTCCCATTCCAAAACTGATTAAAAAAATGAATACTATTCCCCAACAGATTATTTTCTTATTCATTTGTTATATTTTCAATTAAAAACTCTTTACTTTCACTTCGGTTTCCCCAATCATACTGGTTCACAAACTCGTAATAATAATCTTTTTTCTTAACTTTAACTTTCTCATCAATCACTACAAACAACATCGTATTATTATCTGGACTCATTTCCACCCTTAAATCATTGTCAATCGCTAATTTAGTTAAACAACTAAGACAGATTGAATCATTCTTCTTTTCTTGTTCTTGCATAAATAAATCAATGGTTTTATGTACTGCTTGTAATCGAGCTGAAACTTTAGCTTCAAACAAAGTTAATTCTTTTCCCAATGTTCCTTTAACAAAATACAAAGGTAAAGTAACTTTAAAACTAACTGACTTTTTACTAAGTTTGGTTTTGGTCTTCATCTTCCCTTGTTCAATCCGATAACCTTGTTGTTGAAAAGATTTAAAATTTCGTAAACAAAAGAATAAATTATCTTCTAAATACAAAGATAATTGTCTTTCTAGTTCTTCTCGAGAAATAACTTTGTTTTTCTTTTCATAAAAATAATAAGGTAACATAAACTCTGAATCAAAAACTTTCGGCAATTGATAATATCCTCCATGTTTACCAATATACACCAAAGCT
Organism: uncultured Methanosarcinales archaeon; assembly: GCA_964434885.1. Classification (GTDB taxonomy): domain Archaea; phylum Nanobdellota; class Nanobdellia; order Woesearchaeales; family GW2011-AR9; genus CAYSWQ01. Next base: position 27,291 of record CAYSWQ010000006.1, read on the forward strand.
TCTTCTCCAGTTTGTTGAATACATTTCTCAACATAATTTTGAATATTACTACCTATTTGAATCCCTTGAAATGTTTTTTCTTTTTCTAATGAGGTCTCTTCTGCAACATAATTTTTAGAAATAAAAATAAGACTTGCCACCAATAATAAAACTATTACTCCAACTATCAAAAAAACCGAAACTTGTCCTCTTTTTTTAAACATTTAAAGATGATTATTTTAGGGTTTATTAATATTACTCACTCAATTAGGCTGCTTCAATAATTCCAATAATTTATTCCCAAACTCTTCTGCTGCCTGTGGACCATTAGCAGTCACAATCCTTCCATCAACAACTACTGGTTCATCAACAAACTCTGCTCCATTTTTCTCCAAAACTGCCTGCTGCTTTCCATCTTCATTCCAAACAGTAGCTTTTTTCCCTTCCAACACCCCAGCATAAGCTAAAATCGTTGGTGCAATACAAATCGCCCCCAAAACCTTTTCACGATTCACTGCTTCTTGCGCCGTCAAATGTGCTTGTACATCTTGTTGATATTTATATGCACCAGGACCCCCTACAAAAACAACCCCTTCATAATCAGAAACATTAACTTCATCAATACTAATTGTCGCTTCTACTTCTAATCCAAAAGCCCCCTTACATTTACCAACTTCCTTCGAACAAATCACAAGTTCATAACTAGCTTCTTCCAAAATCTTCTTAGGAGCACCAAATTCATGATCTTGAAACCCTTCTTGTGCAATAATAAATAATATTTTCATATAGTTCACCTCATATCTTTTCTTCTTTAATCAACTTAACAAAATGTTCAAAACTACGATCATAACTCTTCTCTGCATCATCTGGAAAACAACAAGCTGGTAACTCTCGATTAGCTAAATGATATTTCAAACATTCACAACAAATCCCTTTTTTAGAACAACCACCATAACTACAATTACACAGTTCTTTGTTTACTTCTTTTTTACATTCCATTTTAAATCATCAATAAAGATTATTATTTATAATTTTCCAAAAAAACCAACAACTTTATTTACCTGAAAATATTCCTTCTTAAAATGCTTACAGATATTTTAGTCTTGCTCGGAGGAGTAATCTCAATTTTAGTTTTAGCAGATATCATTGTTAGAGAATCATTAAGATTAGCTAAACACTTTAATTGGTCTGGAACTTTCGTCGGACTCACTATCTTAAGTATAGGAACTAGTATTCCTGAAATAATGGCTGCAGTCATTGGGAGTATAAATATTCTCAAAGACCCTAGTCAAATTAACACCCTTTCTGGTTTAATCATTGGAACTAATGTTGGTTCTGATATCTTTCAACAAAGTTTTGTTTTAGCTTTAGTTGGGCTAATAGGAACTATTGTGGTTATAAAAAAAAACTTAGTCCCTGAAGTTGGTGCTTTAATTGGTGGGGCAATTTTAATGTGGATCATGACAATTGGAGGGTTCATCAATCGTTTTGAAGGTTTTCTGATGTTAGCAGCTTACATTGCCTACTTAATCTATTTAAAGAAAAAACAAGACCATGATCACACCGTTAAACATGTTACTGAAAAGAAATTTAAAACAAGTAAGTTATCTAGAAAAAGAATTCTTGTAGAAATTATTATCATCTTAGTCGGTTTCATAATTATGGGTCTCACAGCCAATTTAGTCATAAATACCTCTGAAAAACTAATTTCTACTTTTAATATGAGTGCTTCTTTATTTGGAGTATTACTTTTAGGTGTTGCTTCTGCTTTACCAGAATTAACTACTGCTTTAATCGGAGTGTTAAAACATAAAAAAGGTGTTTCCGCCGGAGTTTTAATTGGTAGTAATGTTACTAACCCACTATTTGGTTTAGGATTAGGGGCTTTAATCTCTGGTTACGCCGTACCAAAAGTAACTATGTTTTATGATCTCCCAGCAAAAATTGGTATCGCTGCATTAATCTTCTACTTCCTTCACGGCAATGAAAAACTAGACAAATGGCAAGCAGTAATATTAATTGGAATCTTCGTCATATATCTAATAGCTAGAATGAAATTATTCCCGGTAGATTTTTAAGCCACATTCTTATAGTCATGATGTAAGTTCATTAAAGTGTGAGCCTGTAAAACCTGCATGGCTTTTCTTTCATTACTCCTTACTCCATTAAATTTGGGTAACGCTCCGGATTTACGCACTACAATTCTTCCTTCCGCTAAAGCTTTTTCATAAATTTGTATTATTGCTGCTAAAATCTTCTTATCTTCATTATCTTCGTAAAAAATAGGCCCATAAGAACTTTTTAAACAACCTGTAATTTTTTTTAATTTTCTTGGTATTCTACCCATATAAAGTATAAAAATAAAAAAGATTATAATCTTTTCCAAAAAAACAAACCAATCATACTCTTCCCCTTAACTTCTCCGCCACTAAAATCTTCTCAATCGCTACAATATAGGCTTGGGTTCTAAAATCATAATCACCACCAGAATACTTTTCCCAAATTTTATCAAAAGCATTTACCATTTTTTCTTTCAACCTTGTTTTAACTGTCTCTTCATCCCAATAATATCCATAATTATTTTGAACCCATTCAAAATAAGAAACCGTAACTCCCCCTGAATTAGCTAAAATGTCTGGTAACACTAAAATATTTTTGGAGAGTAATATTTCATCAGCTTCAGGCGTAGTAGGACCATTAGCTAACTCCACAATTATTTTTGTTCTAATTCCTTCTGCATTTTCTTTAGTTATTTGATTACTCAAAGCTGAAGGAACCAAAATATCACATTCTAATTTCAATAATTCTTCATTAGATATCTTTGATCCACCAGTATAATTAGTTACTGAACCACTACTCTTCTTATCTCTAATCACTTCAGCAATATCTAAACCTTCTGGATTAAAAATTCCTCCTTGTGAATCAGAAACCCCAATAATTTGATAATCTAAACCATATAATATTTTAGCCATATTCATTCCAGCATTACCAAAACCTTGAATCACTACTTTTTTCTCAGCCAATTCAATCTTCTTTGCTGCTTCTACTAAAACATAAACTCCTCCTAAAGCAGTTGCAATATCTCTAACTAATGAACCACCCAATTCTAAAGGTTTTCCAGTAATTACCCCTGGTGCTTTTTCACCAGTTAATTTCTCATACTCATCCATCATCCACGCCATAATTTGTGGAGTAGTATAAACATCTGGGGCAGGAATATCTTTAGTCGGACCAATTTCTTTATGAAACGCTTGTATCCACTTCCGACTCAATTCTTCAATTTCAGAAACACTCAACTCCTTAGGATTAACTGTAATTCCTCCTTTTCCCCCTCCAAAAGGAACATCTGCTACTGCACATTTGATTCCCATCCAAAAAGCCAAAGCCTTAACTTCATCTAAATTAACTTCAGGATGATATCTTATTCCTCCTTTTGTAGGCCCACGAGCATCATTAAACTGTACTCGATACGCAGGATATTTCTTACCACTTACTTCTAACTCAGCTTGATGTACTCGAGCTGGGTTCTTCAATAATTGTAACTCTGATTCACTCAAAACCATTGCTTGTCCAATCTTATCTAAAAAACTAATTATATTTGCAAATTCCATACTATTTTAGTATTTCAAAACTTTATAAATATTTATATTTTTAAGAGGCTCTGTAAAATTGCTTTTTAAAGCATCAATTCACGAAGCAGTACTTTGAAAATAACATTGTCTCCGGAGGGGGTTGTCCCATCCGGGGAGGAGCCGGATTTGAAAAATACATCCAAAGAGCGTAGTCCGATGCTTTAATTTTAGCATTTCTACGGAGCCTTTTTAAGAAATAAATAAGAAGAAAAAACAATAAAAAAATAAAAATTACTTAACAACTAAATTACCCTTCAAAGAACCTCCTTGAACAGTTCCATACTTATCACAGTAAGAACCACATTTAAACTCAAAAGTTCCAGCTTTACTAGCAGTAAAAGTAACTGTTTCCGAAGCACCTTTCTTAACTTCTTTATTCACATTGAAATCAGATAGAACAAATTTGAAGTCAATATCTGCACTACTTAAAGTTACTTTCACAGTATCTCCTTTGTTAACAGTTAATGAGTTAGCATCAAATCTCCATTTCTTTGCTACCACATTAAATGTTTTAGTTGCTGCTGCAGGTTTAGTTACAGTTGTTCCAGCAGTGTTAGCTGTAGTTCCAGTAGTAGTTGTAGTTCCAGCTGCTGCTTTCAAAGCTGCTTCAATCTCTTGTTTAAATACAGAGTAAGGTTGAGCTCCAGAAATCATCTTACCATTGATAAAGAAAGCTGGAGTTCCAGAAACACCTGCTTTTTGACCATCAGCAAAATCTTTCTCTACTTCTGCTTTGTGTTTATTGGTATCTACACAAGTATTAAATTTAGTTGTATCCAATCCTAAATCTTTAGCCCACTTTTTATAATTAGCAGCACTTAAACTAGCTTGGTTCTTAAACAACAAATCGTGGTATTCCCAATATTTTCCTTGATCTCCTGCACATTCTGCTGCCTCTGCCGCAGGTTTAGCTTGGTCATGAAAACCTAATGGGAAATCTCTAAAAACATATTTTACTTTTCCAGTATCAACATATTCTTTAAGAATCTGTGCATATGCTCCATCTACAAATCTCTTACAGAAAGGACATTGGTATTCAGAAAATTCAATAATTGTTACTGGTGCATCTTTCTTACCTTTCATTGCATCATCATCTACAGAAACATCAACTTTCTTAGCTTGAGCTGTTCCAGTTGTAGTTCCAGCATCTTGAGTTGGCAATTTCTTAGTTGTATCAAATCCTTGTGGAAAAAACAATTTCCCGTCTTTAGTAATGTAAGAATCAACAGTTTGTCCAGCCACATCAACAGTTACTTGATACATACTTCCAACATCTTTAGAAGATTTCACAGTTGCAGTAAAAGGTGCTTGCAACAAATTAGTGTTAATATAATCTAAAGCTGTCTTTTCTGCTTGTGCTTTAGTTAATGAAGTCCCAGTAGCTGCCCCAGTAATTGTGGAAGCTCCAGTAAAATCAAAACCATTTGTATAAACTGCAGCCACTAACAAAATCAACAATATTCCTGAAATAATTTTCCACGTTGAACCTGGTTTAGATTCTTCATCGTCATCATCAAAATTCCAAGAATTATCTGGTTCAGCAGCAGGAGTTGTTTTCTCAGCTACTTTTTCTTCTGTTTTTACTTCGGTTTTACCATTATCCATTATCTCTTCTGCATCATTTGTTTTTTCTACAACTTCTTCATTTTCATATTCTACAGAATTATCTTTCACATTCTCTTTTTTTTCAACATCATCTAATTGTTTTTGATCCATTATTAAATCACCTATCTAATATTATTACTTTCTCTCATAGGAAATCATTAATTTATAAATATTTAGGTAATCTACTAGATAAAATGTTAAATTTAGTCATCAACTTGAGACGAAAAAATAAATTATTACACAAGAATTAAATACTTAAGTAAAAAAAATAAAAATTATAGGAATTGAAAAAAAATTCAAAAAACAAACTAAAAAACCAGAGGAAGTTAAACCACTCGCTTCTTGGATCATAAAAGAAAGACTAGATAAAGGCAAAGGAGTATACATTCCTGCTTTGGGAGTAGAAATTTATAAAAAAGAAATAAAATATATTAATTAATCACTTCTTCTTTCTTTTCACAGTTTTCTTCTTAACTACTTTCTTTTTTACTTTTTTCTTCACTGCTTTCTTCACTGTTTTTTTCTTTGGTTTACAAGACGCACACCCTTTCTTTACTACTTTATTAATCTCTTTTTCTACAAACTTAGTTATATTCTTCCGAGATTTATCTGCTTCACTGTAAATACTCTTCACTAGCTTTCTACCTTCTTTTTCATTAATATGTCCTTTCTTAACTAAATCTTTAGCAAACCTTTCTGCTTTATCTTTAGCAAAAGAAGCCAAACCAACTCCAATCAATAATCCTTTTTTCATTAACTCTTTTTTCATTTTTAACACCTCTAAATTTTTTGGTTTTTTAACAAAACCATAAACATCATAACCTAACTTAACCGTTCCTGCAACTTTAATTATTTTTCTTAAAACCATTTTCTAACAATTTATCTTGCTTTTTTAACAAAAATTGTTCTTTTCACTAACCACAACCCTAATATCGCAGCAATACTAAAACCGGCAACATAAACATAAGTCAAAGCACTAGTTTGCATAATTAAACTAGAACCTACAATTAATGCTGCTACAATCAATCCCAAAGCTAAATTACCAGATGATCTTTCAATCTCTAAAGTCAAACTATTAATATCTGCATCTTCTAAATCTACATTCAATCTAAATTTCTTAGCTTTTTCCAAAATCTCTTTTGCTGTATCTGGGAAATTCTCAGCTAAATCTTTATACTTATTTATGTTTGTTTGAGTTCGATCAATAACTTCCTTTGCAAAAAATTTGTAATTCATTAATTTATTCAAAATTACTTTAGATTCTTTTTCAAAATCAAAATCTGGCTGATAACGTAATGCAATCCCTTCAATAATTCCGACTGTCTTACCATATAAAACAAAATCTTCCGGAATATGTAAATGATGTTTATTTACTAAAGACAATGTTTCTCTCAAAATCGGACCCACTTGAATATTTGACAAAGACGAACATTGTAAATGCTCGAAAATATCTTTAATTTCTTCTGTAAATGCATCCACATCAATATCACTCCGTGGATTCATCTTTAAAAATATTTTAGCTGTTTTCTCTGGATCATTATTAATAAAACTTTGAAATAAATCTAAAGCATGTCTTTTCAATTTCTTATCAAAATGACCAATAATACCAAAATCAAGAAAGGCCAATTTTCCATCTTTTAATACTAATATATTTCCAGGATGAGGATCTGCATGGAAAAAACCATCAATAAAAACTTGTTTCAACATCACATAATAACCATTCCTGATTACTTTTTTCAAATTAATCTTAGCTTCCTTAATTCTTTCTGCATCATGTAATGGGATTCCTTCAATAAATTCCATCACTAGGACTTTATCTGTAGAAACATTAGAATAAATTTTTGGAATCTTCAAAACTTTACTATTACGGAAATTCTTAGCAATTCTCTGAGCAAAACATGCTTCGATCTCAAAATTTAATTCTTTCAAAGTCCATCTTTCAAATTCATGGATAATTCCACGCAAATGATAATTTTTTAAGTTTGGAAAATGTTCACTCAACAGTTCTGCAATTTTATACATTAATTCAATATCTTCCAGCATCCGCTTCCTAATTTCTGGCCTTTGTACTTTAACTGCCACAATATTCTTTCCCATCTTCGCTTTGTAAACTTGAGAAATTGAAGCCGAAGCAACTGGTTTCTTAGAAAAAGAATTAAATAATTTGTCAATTGGTTTTCCCAATTCAGTCTCAATGATCTTCCTAGCAACTGGAAAAGGAAATTGGGGCACTTCATCCTGCATTTTTTCAAACTCAACAATAAATTCCGGAGGAACTAAATCTGGCCTTAATGATAACATCTGTCCAAATTTAATAAAACTTGGACCTAATTTCTCAAAAGCTCTTCTCAACCTTACTGGATGACTATTCTCTTTCTCCCTCGCAATTCTCGCCTTAATTCTTTCTTTAAATGGCAAATGGGGATGTAATTTAAGTTTAGAAATAAAATAGCCAAATTCTTCTTCAAAAAAAACCTTTAACAACTCCTCTAATCTTTCTCGGTGTTTTTGGTTTTTAATAATATCATATAAAGTCATTTTCCCCTTTTTAATACTTATTGACTAAGTAAGATTTATTATTTTTTAAAGGTTGTTGTTTTACTAGCTAAATTCTTCTTAATCAATCTAATTATCTCTGATTCATGACCCGCACCAACCACCGCTACAATTTTACTTTCAGGTTCTTTAAACATTAAATTAGAAAGATTTTTCGCTAAAACTTCATTCCTTTCTTTAACCAAAACTTTATGAATATTTGGATATCTTTTCTTCATTTGTAAAATTAATTTTTTAATCAACTTCTCTTCTGGAACTTTAGTTAAATCAAAACCCATCAACCCATATTTCTTCATTTCTCTTTTCTTAAACAATAACCCTCTTATCAAATCCCCAACCACTCTAAATTTTTCTTTCCAAGTAAATTCTTGTGAAAATCTTCGTAAAGTAATCTCAATCGGTTGATCAACCAAAGCAATCTTCAAATTTCTAGCCCTAGCTAAATCAATTGCTACTTTCATCTCTGAACCTGGTTCCATTTTCACTATTTTTCCTAACTTTTTTTGAATATATGCACCAATTAAAGCAAAAAGATACCCTTTTACTCCAATTTTCAATATACTAGAAAAACCAACTTTCCTTTTTTTCTTCTCCATCAAAGCCACAAATCGAGTTTGATCTAACTCCACTGCCACAATCTCAGGATGAATCACTTCAATAGCCTTAGTAACTTCTTGCACACTCTGCTCAGAAATATGCGAAGTCCCAACTAAAGTTAAATTTTGAAATATTTTCATAAACAACTAAAAGAACTAATTGGATATAAATGTTCTGCTTTTAAACCACAACAAAAAATATAAATCTAATCACTTTTTTGTAATTATGGATTTAAGGAAAAAAATAATTGTTGAAATTATTAATCTAATTAAAGAAAAACATGAAAAAGAATTTTATGGACATTTACAATTTGTAGCAAAAATAGGATTGCACCTATCCAAAAAATATAAAACTGATCCATTGGTAATAGAAATCTCTTGCTTACTTCATGATTTAGGTCGAAGACAAGAAAATGAAAATGAAAACCATGCTCAGGCCAGTTATCGTTTAGTAAAACCATTCTTAGAAAAGTTCCAACTATCTAATCAACAAAAAAAATTAATCTTACAAAGTATACTTAATCATCAAGGTCAAGAAATTCCAAAATCAATAGAAGAAGCAATTGTTATTACTGCAGATGCTTCTTCCAAAGTTCTTTATCATGAAGCTTTCATGTTGCTCTGTAAAAAAAATAATTATCAAGATCGGTTAAAATGGGGGTTAAAATATCTAGAAAAAGGATTTCATTCCATTGTCTTCCCTGATTTTAAGGAGAAAGTTAGACCCAAATATGAATATTTAAAAGAAATCTATTCTTTAGTTAACCAAAATGATTACATTTAATAATTATTCTGAGGATTATTAGTTCTCAAAAAATTCATTTTCGCAACCATTTTATAGGAATTCATATTTTCATATAAAAACAAACATATTTTGTTAAAAAATTAATCGAGGTGGAAAAATGTTTGGTCACAAAGATGGTAAAATTGGAATTTTAATTACTAATACACTGGTTGATGTGGGGGCTGTTAAAGCAGAGCTAAATGAGGCATTAGAATCTGAAAAATATTCAAAAGAAGAACTTAGAGCTATTATTAAACACAACGTAAAAAGATTAAATGAAGCTTATGAAAAATTAACAAAAATTGTTGATGTTGAAAGAAAAATAATAGATATTTTCAAAAAAGAATTTTAATTTTTTTCTATTATTTCGGCTTCATCCAGAATAACACATTTCTGTATACTGTGTGCATGAAAATAAACAGAGATTTATTTTCAGCACTGAAAACAAATAGTTTTTTGTTTTCATGTGCCGGCGCGGGGATTTTGTGAGTAGCGCAAGAAGGGATGCTCTGCTTCCTTCTGCGCTGAAGGGAAAACTATTCCTTCATGCGCCAAAGGAGGCACATTTTTGTGAGAAATGAAAAAACTATTTCATTTATCATTAGAAACGCGAAGTCGTTTCTTTATGGGTTTACGAACAAAAATCCAGGTGCCATGCCCTACTCACAAAATGCGCCTCTTGCAGGCAGTATACAGATTTACTCTATTCTGGATGAAGCCCATTATTTCAAAACATTTTTATAAAACAATAAAATAATCCTAACATGAAATTAACTCCAACAGAATATAGGCTCTTAAAAGAAAGAGTTATCCGCGAATACAAAACTAAACACGAAAAAAGAAAAAAGAACAATTCTGCTTACCTTAAATTCAAAAAAAAATTAAAACGAGTAATGCCCTTAAACCTTTTAGTTGGTTTTGCTGCTTGTGTAGTTCTAATTTACATCAACGGTTGGAGAATGTTAGGATATCTTATGCTCTCTGGAATAATCTGGCTAACTTTAATCACTACTTTAGTTTCTGTTTTTCTAGAATCTAAATAACCATCATTTAAGATTTAGGTCTTTTCTTACCTTATCATAATATTTATGATCTCCCAAATGAAACTCAATATAGATAGAATTCTTCACTTTCAAATCAACTATTTCAAACAAATCCATCAACTTTAACGGCATCGTCTCTGTTTTACCCAATATAAAAAAACCTCTTTGATTCAAACTATTATAAAATTTAAGAATCAATTTTTCTTGAATCGCAGAAGATAAATATATTCCCACATTACGGAAACTAATCAAATCAAAATGAGTTGGAAATTCATCATTTAACAAATCATGTTGCAAAAATCTAATTTTGTCTTTCAATTCTTCATTTACTTTCACTTTTTTCTCATCAAACACGAAATTATGTTGAAATTTATTCGGAACACCACCAACTCTTTGAATATGGTACTCTCCTTTTTTAGCTTTCAACAAAGCTTTTTCACTCATATCTGTCCCAGTAACAGAATAAACAAAATTATCCAAATCGGAACCAAACACTGCTTTCAACAAAATACTTAAACTATATGTTTCTTCACCAGCCGCACAACCTGCACTCCAAAAACGAATTATCTTCGCATTCTTTTTTTCCTTTTCTTTCTTAATTTGAGGAAGAATATTTTTTTCTAAAACATCAAACATTTCTCTATCACGAAAAAATTCACTGGTTTGAATAGAAAGTAATTCCTTTAATTCTCTTACTTCTTGACCAAAATTATTTTGAAATGCTTCAACCTTCTTCTCGAGAAAAACACTTTTATAACCACTAAGATCAACACCAAAATTTTGATTTATTTCTTCTAAAACAAATTTTTTATCAGAACTAAGCATTTTTTTCTTGCAAAACTCCTTGCAAGGCTCTTCTTAAAGAATCATAATACACTAACAACTCCGACAAAATTTTCTCAGTAATTATCCCTTCATTTTCAGCCGTGCATTTAGTAACAATATAATTGATCTTACAAGCAAGATAAGCCAAAAGATATTTTTTTGCTAATAAAGAATCCCCTTCTAAACCATGGGAAGAAATTAACAAACTATTAATTGCCTCTTTATCAATATTATTAATTTTGATTTTTTCTAAAGCCAAGCCAATCCTTTGAAGATTTTTTTGAGACTCCTCCAAAAACATATTCATTAATTCAATATTAATTTCTCCCATCTTCTAATTAACTCCAATCTTAACTCCATATTTAATCCAACTAAACATGAATCATTTCATCAACAATATTTTCTTAATCTTATTTACTAAAAAATCTCCATCAAAAGGTTTTTGGATAAATTCTAACACCCCTAATTTTTCTAAATCCTTATAATCATCTTTACTCAATAGAGCCACCGTAAAAAAAACTAAACGAGAATTTTTAGTTTTGGGATCTTTTCTCACTTCTTTACAAAACTCCTTACCATTCATTCCTGGCATGAAAAAATCAACCAACACCAAATCTGCTTTTTTCTTTTTCAGTTCTTCTAAACCTGCTTTAGCATTCAAAACAGTCCTAACCTCAAATCCTTCTTTTGTCAATAAATCAGAAACAACTTTACCAATGTATTTTTCATCATCCACAACCAATATATTTTTTGCCATCTTAAAACCCCTTCATAGTTAAATATAATTTTCTCAATTCAATATCTAAGCAAGTTTATCGAAGTTTAAATAATTTACTATTAAAGGTAAGTATTTAGTTGGTTATACCATGAAAACCGTCCCCGCCAAATGAGGCCCATTTTTACCCCTGGTTTTAGGGGGTAAAAATCACTGGGCCGTGCGGGATGGTTTTCTGGTCATTGTTAACTAAATACATACTATTAAATACTAACACATTAAAGAAATATTTATATAGGTAACCAATTTATTCCATTTACTAATTAAATATTATATAAATGAGGTGCAAAAATGGTGAAGATTTTAGTTGTTGATGATAGTGAATTTATGAGAGGATTAATCAAAGATGCTCTTACAAAAGCAGGATATAATGAATTTGTTGAAGGTAGTAGTGGAAAAGAAGCAATAGAACAATTTAATGCTGAAAAACCAGATCTTACTCTTCTCGATATTGTAATGGAAGAATCCAAAGGAGGATTAGCTGCTTTAAAAGCAATCAAAGAAGCAAATTCAGCCGCCAAAGTAATCATGGTTACTGTAATTGACCAACCCCAAGTTACTGAAGAAGCAAAACAAGCAGGAGCAGATGGTTTTGTAAATAAACCAATTAAAGAAGAAGAATTGGTGGAAACAGTAAAAAAAGTTTTGGGATAAACAATGCCGGAACAAAAAAAGGTCGATTTGACTAAACTCTTGACTGAATCTTCTCAAAAAGTTCAGGAATTACTTTCTATTTGGTCTCGCAAAGAAGTTGCAGTAGAACATAAAAGAACTGAATTTATTGATAGTAAGTTGTTAGATCAAACTCTAATGAACTTAGATTGGGATGTAGCTGGTTTCGCAACAATTAGAAATAAAAAATACAAAGGGTTGATTATCCAATTGATGAAAAAAGAGGCTGCCTTAGGTATTGTTGGGTTTGCTGGAGGAGATCCAAATGTAGGTTTATGTGAGAAGAACATCTCTGCCTTAAAAGAAACTTTAAATGTAGTTTCTGGAGGATACATAAACAAATTTGTAGAATTATTTGATCTCCAATTAGAATTGGACCCCCCTATTTGGATTCCAGATAAATCAACTCAGTTAATTAAAAATGAACTTATTCGAATTGGTGACGAAGACACCACCATTATTTTAATCGAATCTGTTTATGATTTCAAAGAAGACAAAGTTGTTATGCCAGTAGTGATAGTTTTAAATAATATCTTTGTTTCCTTAATCTCAAAAGGTGAATAATATGAATGGATTTAAATTAGATAAATTTCAAGATGCATTAAAAGAAGTGGGAAATATGGGTGCAGGTAAGGCTTCCAGTGCCCTTTCTAAATTATTAGCTAAAGAAGTTCGCTTAGATCCTCCAGAGATCTATCTTTCTCCCGTTCAAGAGATCCCCCAATTGATTGGTGGTCCTCAAAAAATGGTTGTTGGAACTTATTCTTCACTTAGTGGAGATGTAGCTGGAACTGTATTAATTGTTTATCCAACTCAATCTGCTTTAGCTTTAGCCGACTTAATCTTAAGTAAGCCAGTAGGAACTATTAAAGCTCTCGACGAAGAAAGTCAAACTAAAATCAAAGAAGTTGGAAAAACATTAACCAAATTTTACATTGACTCCTTAATTGAGTTTTTAGAGATAAAAATTGCCGCTAGTGATGAAAGAATTGTTTCTACCTTCGGAGAATCTTTAACCGATCTTGTGTTATTAGGAATCAAAGAAAAGTACGCAATCTTAATAAAAACCCATTTCGCTTTACCGGATTCAAATGTTGATGGAGAATTTATCCTTTTAGTAGCAATTGAATCATTAACTAAGGTAATAGAAGCAATAAAACATAAAATCGAATAAAATGGCACTCAAAAAAATAAAAAAAGGGGAAATTGTGGTTTTAGTTATTCCAAACACTAGTTATATGTCAGGAATAATGAAAGTTACTAAACAAATCTGTACCAGCAACAAAACAACAGTTTATGTTAGTTTAAATAAACTATACAAGCCATTAACTAGTAAATTCGAATCTGCTAAAATCGACTTAAACAAATTCTTGTTTATTGATGGTATTTCCAAATCAGCTGGACAAGAAGCCCCTGATGCCAAAAATTGTTTATTTGTCCATTCTGCTGGAGCTTTAACAGAATTGTCTTTAAACATTACTAAAGCAATTAATACCGGTAAATTTGATAGTTTAGTCTTTGATTCTTTATCAACTCTATTGATCTACAACAAAAAAGAAGTAGTTATCAAATTTGTTCAAAGTTTAGTAAACAAACTTAGAAATAAAAAAATTACTACTGTTTTCGCTGCTCTTAAAGGAGATACAGAAAAAGGTTTGTTAAAAGAAATTGGTATGTTTGTTGACGAAGTAGTAGAATATTAATTCTTTTATTATTATTATTATTATTATTATTATTATTTAGAAAAAATTAATAGAAAAATAAAAAAAATTAACCAGTAAAAACAGGTTTCTCTTCTTCTGGTTCAGAAGGTTCTTCACTTGGCTCTTCTGTTGGTGTCTCTTCTACAGGTTCCTCTACAGGTTCTTCAGCTGGTTCCTCTGCAGGTGTTTCCTCAGGCTCTTCTACAGGAGCTTCTTCAGGT
>CAYSWQ010000007.1:0-34899 GCA_964434885.1 uncultured Methanosarcinales archaeon
AGGCAAAGGATCAGATAAAACAAAAGACTTCATTTCTAATAAAATCATTGATGGATATTCACAAACCACTACTGCAGCCACTAATTTATTCTTAAGTTGAGCACAATCAACTCCCCCAATAGTCTTAATTTTAGAAAAATTATCTTGCAACTCTACTCGCTTTGCAAACTTACTCTGTTCTCTTTTTAATTCAAATAAATCCATTTTAACATCTCTTTAATATATACTCTAGAACATACTTTTATTTAAAAAACTTTCGATTATTTTAACTTAAAAGTAGTAAATACCAAAAAATTTATAAACTGCGAATTCTTGAGCCAGAGTGTCTCTTTCTCATAAATTTTGGACTTTCAGAGATATAGAAAAAAGGAGGTTCATAAAAAATGACCAGAATTCGTAAAAATATCTTTGAAGAGTTAAACAAAGTACGAAAATTAGTGGAAGTTCGCTTTCCCGAGATAGAACTTCGTGATTTGTGTAAATTATTGGGCAGATTAGGAACGTATCATTACAACAAAAAGAAAAATATGTTGTTGGGAAAAGAAAGAGATTTGTACAACACATTAATCAAAAACTCTTACAATCCGTTTACAGCTTATCGCTGGGCTTTGCTAGAGAAAGTACCTGAAGACATTAAGTTTCAGCTACGCAACCATTACTTGAGCCAGAAGAAAGCCAGTAAGCTCTTCTTTCAAAGAAGACAGGAAACAGACACTAGCTTACAAGTTGATATTAGACAACTAGGCTTAAGATTAATCAAGGAGATGTAGAAAATGGCAAACTTTAGAAAAATAAAAGAAAAAGGAAGAAAACTTCCTAATGTTCTTAACAAGAAACAATTACTTGGATTGTTTAGCTTAATCAAAGAAACAGATGTTTTTATTGGTTGTCTCTTAGCTTTATGTTGTGGTCTCAGAATCAGTGAAGTCTGCAACCTTAAAAAACAAAATATTGATTTTGAAAATGAGAAAATCAAAATCACCTGTGGAAAAGGAGATAAAGATAGATATGTAATGCTTCCCGAAAAGCTTAAACCAATTCTAGAAAAATGGTTTAGAATTAATGAAGCAGAATATGTTATTCCTGCTATGCATGGTGCAGTAATGAACAAAGGTTCATTATCACTTAAATTTAGAAGATACTTGAAAAAAGCTAATCTGCGGATAGAAACTAATAAAACCATAACAGGACAACAAAGATATGCTTACAGCTTTCACACCTTGAGGCATACTTATGCTACTTTCTTATTAGAGAAAGGAGTCGATCTTTATTATGTGCAAAGAGCATTAGGTCATTCTGATATTCATACTACCCAGATATATGCTTACATCAGCCAGAAAGACCTGCAGAACAAAATTAATACTGCTTTTGGGAAAAAACATCAGAAAATTAATCCATTAGTTACTGATCCTTTCCAATTACTACAATTAAAGTTTGCTGGTGGCGATATCAATTTAGATGAATACAATGAGAAATTAGAGATTTTGAAAAGAGAATGAATGTCATTGGGGGGAAATAAAAAAAATAAAAAATTTACCCTTTCACAGCACGGGTTATTGGAATACACATAGCAACAATAATTCCTGTTGCTGAGATACCCATCAAACCAATTATGCCTAATGCAGCCCAAAGTACTACTCCAGAAAAAACTGCAGGTTGGTTGCCAATGGCAGTGAATAAAAGGACAATACCTACTGCCAATACCATTAGCAAAATAAAACCAATCAAATAATGGTCTTCTGTGTTCATTTTGTTTTACCTCCATATATTTTATTACCTCTATCCGCAATGACCATTTCTTGCCCACACGAAAAATAAAAAAAGAGTTCTAAAAAGTATTAATATCCATATTAATAAGTGGGTGGCGATTTAGCGGATTTTTCCTTTGGCTTCACGTGGAAAAAATCCGCTTACACCACCCCCAATCTTAGGTGGAAATTAGGTTACTTTTGAACTCTTTTTAACACACCCCTGTCTAAGGGGTGGTGTCTCCTCTTCCTTCAGGATAAATTATTCCTTCCAGCTTATCCAACACATTATTTCTATCCACTGTATCACCAAATTGCCGATACTTAGCAATTAAGTTTTTGTTGGTTACTACAAAGAACCAACCATCTTTCCCATATTTCTTATTGTTGTTTTGAACCTTCTCTTTCAATGCTTTGGGATTTTTCTTGTATTGGGTTCCAGTTTCTACTTCAATCGCCCAGTCAAAGCCATTAACACTAAAAACCAAGTCAGGAAGTTTAGTTTCATAGATTTTAACTTCATCCCAGCTAAGTTCATCTCGTAAATGTTTAAGAAGTGCCCCCACTAAATATGCATGAGAATGGCTTTCGTTATGTCTTTTTTTAATCATCATTTCTTTGCTTTCCTTGGATTCAATATCCCATTGGTGAGTTTTTTCATAGCCTGCTTCTGCTAACCATTTTTCTTCATCCCCCAATAAAATTTCAGTATGAATATAGAGGTCATCCTGATGTTCTTCTAAGAATTTTTCTCTTTCAGTCTTTGATTTCTCGGCTTCAGAAAGTTGTTCTTTTTCTTTTTCCTGCTCTAACTCTTTTATTTCTTGTTTTAACTCTTCCTTCTGTTCTTTAAGATCTTCTAGTTCTTCCTCTCGGTCATCTTCCCGAATAAGTTTATGGATATGACTTACATGGCTAAACCATTTTGCGGCGTATGGTGCTAAGGCATCTTTTGAGAAATGGGTTTCTTTCAAACCATAACTATGGTTTCTTATTCTGTCAATTGATTGTCCTTCTGGATCAAAGCTAAGAAACTTTTTAATTTCTTTTCTCTCTTGACTGATACTTTCTTTAATTTTCTTTAATTTCTTTCTGGGAGTCATGAAATTCTCATTGGCATACTTATGGAAGAGATCAAACAGTTCTAAGAAAACTAATAACCCCACCGTTCCTGCCCCAACCCAAAAAGTCCAATATGCCAAATGTTTAGACAAAAAAGAAATTTTATTGGCTAGAAATTCTGATAAAAAACCAAAAGCAATAATTACTGCTGGAATCCAATATAATTTTTTGTTTATTATCATTTTTGTACCTCCCAAATACGATTAAAATCTTCTAATACTCTGGTGCCAGAGTAATTTAAATAGACATCAGTAGTCTGGATATGACTATGTCCCAGAATTCCTTGCAAGGCTCTAACGTTTCCACCCTTATGCAAATAACAAACTGCGAAAGTGTGCCTGAGAACATGAGGTGATACTTTCTTCATGATCTGGGCTTTTTCAGCAATTCGTTTGACTATTTTCTGTATCCATCTTGAGCCGAAACTGAGTTTATGGTGGTCTTTGAAATATTCGCTCAAGTAAAACATTGTTTTACTGCTCATCGGAATCACTCTTCTCTTGTTACCTTTGCCGATGGTAGTAATGCAGTTTCTCTGCCAAGAAATATCTTCTTTCCTGAGTTTAGCTAACTCAGAAACCCGCATTCCTGTTTCTAGCAAGACATTGATGATTAAAGACTCTTCAAATGTCTTGCAGGCTCTTCGTAAAGCATCCATCTCCTCTTCTTCCAGTGGTTCACGTTTGTATACCATATTATTTACCTCCTTGGTTTTTTTAAGTTTGTTAGGTTGATTTAGAGAGTTGTGATACTTAACCGAACCAATTTTGGTACTCTCTTGTTGCCTTGAAAGTTGATGGTTAGGTTTTGCTCTTCTGGAATCCGGCGGTACCCAATTAATCCTGTCTTTAGCAGGTAAGAAATAAGGAAGCTGGAGATAAGATAGATTTACTTTCACTTTCATTGGTTTCTTGGTTTTCTTCCAAAATTTATTAATCCCGTCTGAGCTTGATCTCAACTGAGATAGTATTTCGGTATCTTCCTGAGTGAAAATTTGTTCGCTTTGATTTACCATACTATCTAATAACAGTATCTCTATTTAAGCTTTTCTCTTTTCAAAGTACTTTGCGAACATTATTGTAGTACGATTCGTACTACCGAATAGAAATGTTTATATACTAGTAAGTTCTTCTAACAAAAAGATGACAAAATTAGAAAAATATACTAAAGTAGTACTTCTTTCTACCTTAGCAGAAAGAAAAACATTAGTGGATATGAGTACCACTTGGTTTAATAATAAAGGTAGATTATATCAGCCAATCATAATTAAAGAGATTAAAAAAGCAGTAACTTCTGATTTATTAAAACAAAAAGATAAAAAGTTTTATCGTGCCAATATACCCTTATTTCTTAACTTTATCACCGATGTGATGAAGTTAGAAGGAAGTTCTGGAATAGCCAAGAAATACAAAAAAGAGCTAAAATATTTTTATGATGATTTGGGTGAATACACCCAAAAAGTTTATTTCAATTTTGAAGTTATTAAAGTCTTAACTAAATTGGATTTAAAAAAAACAGAAGAATTCGACCCAGCTTTATTAGTTCAATTACCTTTCATTCTTCGCTATTTGGAGTATAACGACAAACCTTTTGTTAACATTTTGGTTCAGCTAATGGGTTTAGAAGAATATGTGGAACTGATTCACAAATTAGAGAGAAGATATATTTATATTTTGGAGGAGAAAAAATTAGTAGATCGATGGGTTGAAAGTTTCGAAACGCTTATTAAGTTATTACCTAAACTACAAAAGAAGGGATTACCTTTGTTCCTAAAAAACACA
Source organism: uncultured Methanosarcinales archaeon (assembly GCA_964434885.1). Lineage (GTDB taxonomy): Archaea > Nanobdellota > Nanobdellia > Woesearchaeales > GW2011-AR9 > CAYSWQ01. The sequence continues at coordinate 4,652 of CAYSWQ010000007.1, forward strand.
GAAAAAATTAAGGCTTTTGGAGAATGAATAAAACAGTATTCGAGGAGAAGAGAAAAGATTACAGCAGAAGGAAATCTCGTTGGGAATCTCCAGGCTGGATATTAAGTGGTATTAGTTTGTGTGTTTTGGTTGGTGGACTAGTATTGGGGATAAAATCTTTGGTTGTTATTGGAATTCTATTTTTATCTATTGGTGGCTATTTAATTGTAATGGGTAGAATGGCCAGAAAAACATTGTTCAATAAGTAAAAAACTATCTGTAATTAATTTTTTAATATGGGAAAATAATGCCTCTTTTTTGTAGGTAAAAAGTCAATCTTTAGTTTATTCAGAAAAAAGACCTTTAATTTACTTCTGACTAAACAATGTTTTTTATTAGATTATTCTAACTTTTTTCTATTCTTAAAATAAAGAATGACACTTGAAAGTAAGTACCACCAACCTGTGGAAAGGATAAAAACATGAACTTTGGTTGAGAGATATGTCCATCCTATACCATGATATAAACGGTGGATTATGGTTTGGTCATCCAATCCTAGTAGAAGAGATAAAATTCCAAAGGTTATCCCGAGGAATCCAAACCTAAAAGCAGCAGATAATAAAGAGAAAATAACAAACAAAACAAAGAGAATTCCAATTAGTTTGTATTTTTCAGTGGTTAGTTCAAAGAAAGTTTTTATTTTTGGATATTTTGATCTGAATACATTATAACCAAACATAATTGCGCAGGTGAACAAATAATACACCAAGATATTAAATAACCAATTAATAACCCCATAAACTATTTTGAGTAGTAAAACAAAACTAGTATTCATTTTGTAAACATTCCAAGTTGCTAAGCCAATTATGTCCCTGGCAATTATTTGGTGTAAATGAATAGAAATCTCAAAAAAAGAATTTGAAAAATAGAAATACAATACTAAAAACAGACTGATAATAATCTTCTCTTTTGTGATTCTAAAAAATTCTTTAACATCCATCAATTAAAAGAAAACAAGCAAATTATATAAATGTTTAGAAATTCTCTTGGTTCATAGGGTTGATACGATGTATTTGAATAAAAAGTTAGGTCTTTTAATTATCATTTTGTCAGTTACTTTTTTTTTAATTAGTTGTTCCACTACAACAGGTAAAAACAAAGCTTTGTTCGGAAAAGCAGTTGAACCTGCAGATTGGGAGAAATGTTTTGGAGGAAAATCGGTTTGTGGAGAGAAATTTGTTAAATGTATGGAAAAAGATAAATGTGAAGAGTATGAAAAAGGTAGTAAGGAACTGGAAATTTGTGCTAATGATTGTTTGGAATGGGCATTAGGTAGATATACTAAATGCGCAGAGGGGAATTTTGCTACTGGAATAAGTGGATTGCATAATAAAGCAATAGTAACTAAAGTAAGATTAAAATGTGGAAGTGGTTATTCTAACTTTATAGGAACCGAAGACAAGATCAAAAAAAGATTTGATGTTCCTTGTCCTAATGAAGGTAAGTTAACTGGATTGAAGATGTTTTACAATAGCCAGAAACAGATGACTAGGTTTATCAATATTTGTGATCATAAACCAACAGATTATGTGGCAGGGAAAGAAAATGTTTTGAGTTGTAAAGCTGATGAACTTTTGAAAGGAATTAAAATCAAGTTGGATAAAAATGGATTTATTGCTGACATTGTAGATAAGAAGTGTATGAAGAAGCCAGCTGTTTGTGGCAATAACAAGAAAGAAGGGAAGGAAGTTTGTGATGGTACAGATCTAGCTAGTAAATCCCTTTGTAAAGATTTTGATTCTGCAAAATATACTAGTGGGAAACTAAAATGTAAAGCAGATTGTTCTGGTTTTGATGTTGGTGAATGTATAGAAAAACAAAAAACAAAAAAACAATGTTCTACAGACCAAGATTGTGATGATGGAAATAAAGATACTATTGAATATTGTCATGGTCTTCTTCTGAGTAAGATTACCAATCCTAGTTGCAAATCTTTTGATTTAAAAAGTATAGATGCCACTTGTAAAAAAGTGTATTCAGGAACTAATCCAAAGAAAATTAAACTTGTTTTCGTTTCCAGTGGATTATCTAAGAATAACAAGAACCATTTAACCTTGAAATACCCAACGAATTTTCCTTATTTGTATAATTCACCACTAAACTTACATTGGGATTTGTTTGATCAGAGTATTCAAGAAGAACTAAATCCCAATGGAAGGGGTTTTTTCGGTTTTGAACCATATAAATCACACAAAGAGTGGTTTGATGTATACCAAGTTAAATCAAATGCCCAATTTGATTGTGGTTATAAACCAAGAGAATGCAATATAGATCTTGAGTTAGTTAGGTTAGCAGTAGCTAAATATTGTTCTTTTTCTAAGGTTGACGAGCCATTCATAAATATTATGGAGGCTTCCCGTTTTACTGGGCAGGCTCGACTTGGTAAAAAAGGAAAAATGTCTTACTCTTCTTTTTTTCATAAAACCAATACTCTTCATGAAATGGGCGGACATGTTATTGGTGAATTAGCTGATGAATATTTATCTCCTAATTTTTATGTTCCCAGTATTCAGTTTGGAAATAAGAATCGTTGTGAAGAATGGTGTAATAATTTAAAAAACCCAATTAAAGGAGGTAAACTTAATCAAAGCAAGGAATGTTATCCATATTATATAAACTGGAAAAAATGTATTGATCTTGTTTCCAATAACCCTTCTTTAAATACCAACCAAAAGAAAAATGGTTTTAAATCATGTTGGCAAAATGCACGGAAGAAATTCTTTCAAGAAAAAAATAAAATTTTGGAGAGTGATTGTAAATTGGGGTGGAGTTGTATTTCTGATACCAGCTGTATTTGGACAGTAGGTGTTTATTCTGGAGTAGATTTTTTCCGTCCTTATAAGGATAGTATCATGAGATGGGCAGATTATAGTGCTGGCTATAAAAAAGTCAATCCAGCGGAAGGAATATATTATTCTGTTGTTCGTTTACCGACCTTGACTGAGAGAAAAAATTTCATATACAATCATAGTTTGGGCAAAGGCACAGATACTACACTACAAAAACCAGAAGTTCCCTTAGATGAATTTAATTGGTGGATTTTGTTATGGGATCATTTAGATACAGGAAGTTGTCCAAAATGGTGTTCTGGGTTTGATAAATCCTCTAAATGTTATTCTTATTATGATGAATTCAAGACTTGTGCAGATAAAATACATTCCAATCCATTGAATAGGAAAAAAGGGTTGTTTCCTTATATTGATGCTCAATCTTGCTGGGATAAAGTAGCTAAAAAATATAAACAAGCCACAGGAAAGAATCTAGCTGAAGGTTGTGCTTTGGGATTAAATTGTAAAGATCAAGCAGAATGCATCTGGCCTGGAGGTGGAATGTATGATCCATTCGGCACTTTTAGAAAAAATAAAGAATTTCCTTATTTCGGATTTGGTTTGATGTTTGATAAATTTGTTGAATCAAGATTGAAAAGCAAGGCTAAATAACCTCCATTTGTTGTCAAATTCAAACAAGTATGAAAAACCTCTCCCCCAATAAATGTGGGTTAATTTACTAGAAAAAGGTTAGGATTATTTCTAATTTCTTTTAAAAAAGAGACTTGGTTCATTTGGATCACGTTCAAACCCCACATCTTGTAAAGAATGGCCATAATTCTCAGTTAATCCCAAATGAATTGACACCCCATTGACTGGTGTTACCCTGTATATCTCTGCACATAACTTCTTTTGATACTGTTTTCTTAATTGATGGTCACGAGAACTTGGATCTTTACTAAGATTTGCTCCAATTACTTCATCACATAAAACCATCGAACTTACAACAGTTGCAGATCCCTTGGGTTGAGAACATAAATAAGTTAATCCGTCGTCTTTAACTGTTGTTAAACTTCCTTGAAATCCTGGATTTTCTCTTAGAAATAATTGAATGGCTTGTTTAGTTAATTGGGGTACAAAAGGCTCAACACCAACATATAAATTTGTTCCTCTTAATCTGAGAGCAGAGAAAATCTCAGTTTCACTTGGTCCTAATTCCATTATATTGTGGCTAAGACTTGAAGTTGGACATTCATAACTCAAAATCATGCCAAGTTCTCTAGAAGCAACCCGGTCATTCGTACAAGGTAAAGGATTAGTTCTCTTGTGGAGATAAAGGGGCGATGGATACTAATTTTCCTCCAGCATTCATAAATTCAAGAAAATTTAATATTCCCCAGAAACCAATGACTGGTTTTCAAGCCCAATTACAAAATGAAGAAACTGGACAAGTAATACCTCTTATACCGCATAATAAGGCTAAAAGCTATTTTGTTACATTTCAAAATATACTTACTGATTTGGGTCTTAATAATAAAGATTTTATTCATCTTAAATCAATAAAATTAAATGATGTTGGGAAAAATATATTGAGTGAAAATATAAAAAATACAAAGAGATATCGTGATTACATCACTGGAAATACATTTTATCGAGATTATATTCTAAAAAATTTTAATATTTCACTAGTGAATTCGGGAGTGGTTGGAGCACCAATGATGGTTGATTCATTACATAATGATTTATTAAGAAAACTTAGTGAAGATTTTATTTCAATTGCAGATATTAAACTTGAAGTTTTAAGGAAAGTCAATAATTTGCTTAAATTTGAGTTACCTGATTTCTCTTCATTAGAAATCGATGAAATATTATCTTTAAGAAAGGATAAATTATTTGTCCGTTTTAGAAATAAATTAGCAGAAATAGACAAAAAAATTATTCAAAATTTGTCTCAGTATTCTCCAAGAGATATTAATGCCCTGTTTATGCAAGAATTGACAAAAGAAATGAAAGAACTTTCACCTAAAGGAAAAGATCTTGCTGTTAGCGGAGTTTTAGGGTTGGCTGGACTTATTCCTGTTTATGGATCTGTTGCATCTGGGGCGAGTCTTTTAAAAGAAGGTAAACAATTATATAATCATAAGAAAAGCTGGATTAGTTTCATAATGAAACATAGTGTGTAATACATAAGCCTAGTTTAAATCAAAATCACTGTCTCAAAAATTCAGAAAAGAAGGGAATGTTTTAAATATCAGTGAGTAATATTTATTATAGATTACTTCAAAATTGGAGTAATAGATTAGTATCTTTGATTGAGCCAAGACATGAGAAAATGAATTCGCAAAAATTTAGCACAATGAAAAGCGAATTAGAGCCTCTAAACCAAGAATTCTGCGGTTTCAGGGTGGTCATTACTGAAAAGTAATAACTGTTCCGAAACATTTATAAAAAACACAAATCAACTAACAAATATGTCACTTACACGAATTGAAGTTGAACAATTGGATATGAAAAAAGCATTTTATCCAGATATATTAGAAGCTCACTTTGGACCCTGCACCGTCATTGGATTATTTGACCCACTAACAAGAAGTGGCTATATGATTCACGAACCTGATATTCGCCATACAAATTTAGATAAAAAGTTAGAACCAATCAGACAAGATTATGAAAATTTGTCTCAATTGCAAGTTGTTCTCACGGGAGATTCATTCTTTTTAACAGGATATGCACTTGATGAAAAAGAGCATTTATCTACAAGATTTCCTGTAGAAGAATATCTTCATAAACACTTTTCTCATGTTCAAATCCACTGGCTCCCACCAGCCCATAGTGGTTCCCTTTACCTCTACACTCACTCTGGAAGATTCGAATTACAAACAAGTAGAATAAATATTAATTAAGAGTATTTATAATTTAAATTCATACTTTCTCAATCCCTCCCCTCAACTTCTCAATCTCATTATGCAATTTCATTAATCTTTGTTTAGCCGAAGCAGGTAATTTCTTTCGTTCAAACTTAGCAACCACTTCTTTTAATGTTCCCAATCGATCTTGAAACACCAACTTATCAACATAACAAATGATCTTCTCTTCAATCGTTTTAGGTAAATAATCTTTCTTCGGCAATCTAAATCCATGTAACTCAATATCTTCTTTTGTTAATCCTGGCCCAATATGATTTTCAGCAATTTTAGCTTCTTTCAACAACCCTTCTTTTCGAAGTATCTTTCCCCCTTCTATTCCATGTCTAATAAAATCGGGACCTTTCCAATGAGCTTTAAAATATCCAATATCATGCAAAAGAGCCCCACTCTTAATCAAATCTAAATCAACCTTATGTCCATTTTTAATAATCGCTTTAGCTAAAATAACTGCAGCCTTCTTCACCGCCACTCCATGTTCTAAAATATTCTTATAATCTTCTTCACTAGTAGAATACTTCTTCAACAATTCCTTCGCCTCTTTTTCTGTAATCATATAATAAGAAAATTAAATCAGTATTTATAATTTACTCAAATCAAACCAGAACTATATCCTTCTTCTTTAGCTGCTCGATGAATATATTTAATCTCATCTTCAACTACTTCTTCAAAATTCAAAACTTCTCTTTTTGGAAGAACATCAACTAATCTATATTCAACTTCTTCTCCAATTTTAATCTGTACATATCTTTTCGCTTGAGGAATCAATTTACGAGATTTCTTATCTAACTCATATTCATCTCTCCAACTTCCCGGATGAATAATTACTCTGTTCTTCTTATCTTGCACAAATTTTTCATGAACATGACCCAAAACAAAAATTTTGTGTTTACCTAATCTTTCTTTCCGACCTTCAAAAGAACTAATTACATTATCAACATCCCAATTCACTTTTCTCCACCTAAAATAAAAACTTCTAATTAATTCTTTTGGAATGTTATAAGTTGGATCAGAATAATATCTAAATGGATAATACAAAATTGTTTTCAAAGCATAACCAAAACTTTTTTTAGTTAATTTTTCTTTAATTGGTTGATGAAAGGAAAATAAAGTAGGTCTAGGAAAAATTCTTTCTAAAAAAGGATGTCTTTCTTTCATTCTCAAAAAAGCTGCAATCACACTTAATGAAACAAAACTTAAATTTAGAATATTTTGTCCCTTGTAATGTAAAAATAATTTATCCATGTTCATTCTATTTAACAAATCGTATTGGTGTCCATGTTCAATATACACACCATGTTGTTTGTATTTCATCTGAAAGAAAACATTATCTTGATTTTCTATTAGTTTTTTAATTTTCTCTTGTACTTGAGTGTAAACTAAATCCATGTCATGATTACCAATAATAAAATATAATCTATTTTTCTCATTGTCAACAAATTCTTTTAACGCTCGAAATACTTTTTTGTGGGCATGATAAATTAAATTTAATTTTCCCAAAGAAATTTCCGCAGAAATATGTCTTGGATATCTAAATCTATTCCGATCAAAGTAAGGACATTTCAAAAAATCAAAAGTATCTCCATTCAACACCAAATCAATTGGATGTTCTCTTTCACCAACTTCCAAAATCAACTTAGAAAGAGCGTTATCACTAATAAAATCGTCCGTTAGATTGCCTGCTCCCATTTCAATATCTCCGAGAACAATTATCTCTCTCTTTAGTGTCATTTTTTTTATTCCTTACTTACTAGTAACTACAAAGTAGTTATTTTATATAAATGTTTTGTTTATAAATAATGCATTTTTAGAATAAATAATTCAAAAAAATCAATAACTCTTCCCAAAGTAAAATCCATACTGCGCTTTCTTAGCACAATTAAAACATTTTCCTTCTGGTGCTTTCTGTTTAAACGGAGAATTCAATGATTTAGCTCCAGCCATCTTATCCTTAAAATCTTCTTCGCAACTAGGTAATCCACACCAAGGAGCAAAAACAATTTTCTTATCCAAAATCGCTTTCTTTGCTTCTGAAAACTTATCAACCTTAACAATACTATTCTTCAAAATCTTCTCAGCATTTTTTAACATATTACTTTGAATTTCATCTAACAACCCACTCACTTCACTAGAAACTTTATTCAAAGCAACAGCCTTTTTCTCACCAGTATCTCTTCGAACCAAAGTAACTTGTTTTTTCTCCAAATCCCGAGGTCCAACTTCAATTCTAATCGGAACTCCTTTCACTTCCCATTCATTAAACTTCCACCCGGGTGAATAATCATCACGATCATCTAAATGTACTAAAACATCTTCTTTCAATAAATCTTCATAAACTTTCTGCACTGCACCCAATACTTTCTCTCTAGTCTTATCAAACAATATCGGGACCACAACTACTTGCATTGGAGCCAACTTAGGAGGCAATACCAATCCTTTATCATCTCCATGGATTGCAATCAAAACTCCAATCATCCTAGTAGTTATTGCCCAAGTATTCTGCCAAACATGATCTTTTCCACCCTTCTTATCAGAAAAAGTAATATCATATGCTTTAGCAAAATTCTGTCCATCATGATGAGCATCAGGTCCTTGAATTGCCTTTCCATTCGGCATTACTAATTCCAAACTAGTTGTATAATCTGCCCCAGCAAACTTTTCTTTCTCAGATTTACGCCCAGCCAATGCCGGCAAAGCAAAATAATCTTTCAAAACTTCTTGATACATAGATAGAATTTCCATAACTTCTTTTTCTGCTTCTCTTTTAGTAGCAAAACAAGTATGTCCTTCATTCCATAAAAATTCTCGAGATCTCAAGAAAGGAGTTGGATGTTTAAATTCCCAACGAACTACAGAATTCCATTGATTATATCTTAAAGGTAAATCATTATGAGAACGAATCCATTTCGCATAAGAATCATACATTATCGCTTCAGAAGTAGGTCTCACTGCCAAACGTTCCTTCAACTTACTATCTCCCGCATGAGTAACCCAAGCTACTTCTGGAGTAAATCCTTCTACATGGGTTGCTTCTTTTTGTAATAATTTCTCTGGAATAAATAATGGAAAATAAGCATTCTGTACACCCATCTTCTTTAACCGAGCATCAACAATATCTTTAATCTTTTCCCAAATAGCATAAGAATTAGGTTTATATACAACACAACCAGAAACTTCAGTATAATCTGCCAAATCGGCTTTCTGAATTACTTGAGTGTACCACTCACTAAAATCTTCTTCCTTTTTAACTGTAATTCCTTTGATATCTTTAAGTTTGTTATTTCCCATAAGAGAAGAATTCTAGTCTGTTTTATAAAATTTACTGGAAAAAAAATTAATAGAAAATAAATAAAAAAATTAAGAAAAATTATCTTTTCTTTTTCTTAGCTGGTTTCTTTTTAGCTGCTTTTTTCTTAACTACTTTTTTCTTCACTGCTTTCTTTTTAACAGCCTTCTTCTTAACAGCTTTCTTTTTGCCTTTCTTTCGGCCTCTAGCCATTTTAGCGCAGCTTACATTACCTTTTTTATCAATAAAGTACAGGTAACCAGATTCTTTCTCTACACCACACTTAGCTACTTTTTCTACTTTAGACTTGCCTTTTTTTCGGCCAGCTCTTGCCATCTTAGCTCTACTAACATCTCCTTTTTTGTCAACAAAGTAAAGATAGCCTTTTTCTTTCTTCACACCTACTTTTGCTACAACTTTTGCCATATTTTATGACCTCCTTTTTAATCAATTTTTATTGTGAAACCACCCCTCGGTTCCTAACTCCCAGTAAATATTTTAAGTATATAAACCTTTCTATTTTCTCGTCGGGTAATCGTCGGAAACTCAAACAATATCTCTAAAATTAACCACACCTACTATATCATCACTAATTCTTGGACAAGCAGTATTAACCCAACAATCTATAAAAGGGAAATTACTCAAATTATATTCGTTTAATTCATTTCCTAAGAAAACATAAACTTCTTTCCCTTTTCCTTCTAAATCTTCTTTCAGTTTCCCAACCGGACCTTGTAAAAATCTTTGTTTATCTTTAACAGAAACCAAAATCCCAATCTTGGAAGCAGAATGAAACTTCATCAAACCAACTTTCTTTTTTAACTTTGCTTCTTCCCATTCCTTTTTTCCCAATTTCTTCCAACTATCGGTTAATGGATTATAACAAAAAATGGGTAATTCATTAGCCAATAAAGCAGTCGGATGAAATTCTCCATCTCCCACATACAAAAAAGCTTCAATTCCTGGTTTAATCTTAAAATTATCACATCCCAAAATCTGACCTAAAGTTCTACAATGCATACTTTGGAAAAAATAAACTTCTTTACCAAAAGAAGCCAACTTACTTTTCATCTCTCTTAAATAATCTACAAACTGAATCGTAGTAGCTACCATTACTTTTTTTGGCAATTGCTCAATCATCTCTTTAGGCAATTCCCATTTTCCAGTATACTTGGTTTCAACGAATATTTTCTTCATATTTTTCTACATTTCTCGCTATTTTATAATATTTTTCAAAACTTATTTAAAAAAACAACTAAATATTCATCAATATGACATTTCAAGAATTTATGGAATATTCCAGGGAGTTTAGATCTCGGCATTTAAAACCAATTGGCTTATTTCTTTTAAAAATGAAATTAAAAGCAAACCATCTTACTACAATTTCTTTTATTTTTGGTCTACTCGCTGCTTATTACTTATTTCAAGATAACTTATTATTTACAATATTCCTAATTTCTCATTTAGTAGTTGATGGTCTTGATGGGGTTGTAGCTAGATTATCTCAACAAACCACTCTAGGAAAATACTATGATCACATCTCCGACCAATTAATTGTAATTTTATTCTTATTCAAAATCTATCTTCTTTTGAATGATTATTATGTTCTTGTTATGATATTCTTAACACTTATAACATACTTAATCCATTTTGCAACAAAAATGAAATATCCTGTTATTTATGTTAGGTCTGGTACTTCCATAGCCTTATTATTCTACCCTTTATTACCAAATTTAATTCCTCCAGGAACATTTTTAGTAGTAGGAAGTTTTATTATATATAGTTTAATTCAACAGTTAATATATTTCTTAAATACCAAAAAATTATAACAACAAATAATCAAAACTTAGTCTTTTTAATTCCCAACCAAAAACCAATTCTAGAAATTAACATATGTAAAAAGAAACTAGATACTATAATTATCAAAACTACACTTGCTTTCGGAACATAAACAAACCAACCTAACACCAAACCACCAATCGCAAAATCAATCTGATCATATGGCATCCATGATTCTCCGGGTTTGATCCCTTCACGACGTTTAAAAAAACTTTCCACGGCATCCCCTAAAATTGCCCCCAGTCCCAAAAAAACACCTAAACCAATACTAAAATCAACATAATTAATTAAAGAAATACTTTTAAAAAAACTATATTGAAACAACCACTTCTGCAACCAAAAGACAAATCCTCCAGCAATTGTTGCTACAATTAATCCTCTCCAAGTTTTGTTTTTCCCCAATCTTTTTTCCCAAATTGGTCTTTCAAAAGGTAAACACTTAACTAACTCGGGAGCCATATTCGCAACAAAAGCTGGTAAAAAGAAATACAAGCTTGAAACAATCAATACCAATAAAGACATAAGTAGAAGTAAAACAGAATTGGTTAAAAACCTTTCCCTATTTAATAATTATAAACTTAATCTCAAAAAATAATCTTCTTATATCCCAAAAACCATATACCCAAGTATATAAAAAGTTATTAAGGGAAACAAAACCTAAATTAGACTATGATTTCACAAATAAAGAAGAGGGATGGCCGGGTTGTTGATTTCGATCCGGAAAAGATTTTTCATGCTATTTGGAAGGCAGCTCAGTCCATTGGTGGAGAAGATGAAACAAGAGCTAGATTTCTGCAAAGTCAAGTAATTACAGAATTAGAACAACAATACCAAAATGAAATTCCAACTGTCGAAAATATTCAAGATCTATTAGAAAAAGTTCTTAGTAATAATGGACATTTCAAAACAGTCAAAGCATTTATTCTATACAGACAAAAAAGAAAAGAACTTCGTCAAGCCAAATCAATGATTGGTGTAGAAGATGACTGTAAACTTTCTCTTAACGCCCTCAAGGTATTAGAAGGAAGGTACTTACAAAAAGATCAAAATGGTAAATTAATGGAATCTCCAAGACAATTATTTGAAAGAGTTGCCAAAAATGTTTCTCAAGCAGATATTAACTACAATCTTGATCCAAAACAATCAGAAGAAAAATTCCTAGAACTAATGCTTAATCGAGATTTCCTTCCTAATTCTCCGACCTTAATGAATGCAGGAACTCAAATCCAACAATTATCTGCTTGTTTTGTTTTGCCTGTTGAAGATTCAATGGAAAGTATATTCCAATCAGTCAAAGATGCCGCCCTCATCCACAAATCTGGCGGAGGAACAGGATTCTCTTTTTCCAGATTAAGACAAAAAGGTTCTCCTGTTGGTACTACTGGAGGAGTAGCTTCTGGACCAATTTCATTTATGAGAGTCTTTGATTCTGCTACTAATGTTATCAAACAAGGTGGAAAAAGAAGAGGAGCAAATATGGGTGTCCTAAGAGTGGATCATCCAGATATTTTGGACTTTATCACTTGTAAAGAAAAAGATGATACCATTAATAATTTCAATATTTCTGTGGGAATTACCGATGTTTTCATGAAAGCAGTAGAAGAAAACACCAAATATAATTTAATTGACCCTAAAACCAAAGAAGTATACAATGAATTAGATGCCCAAAGGGTTTTTGATTTAATTTGTACTATGGCGTGGAAAAATGGAGATCCTGGAATTATTTTTATTGATCGGATGAATTGGCCAAGAAGTAATCCTACTCCAAAAATAGGAGAAATTGAATCCACTAATCCTTGTGGGGAACAACCTTTACTCCCTTACGAATCTTGCAATCTAGGTTCAATAAATTTAGCCAACCATGTTAAAGACAAACAAATTGATTGGCAAAAACTAAAAAACACTACTCAAAATTTAGTTCATTTCTTAGATAATGTTATTGATATGAATACCTTCCCAGTTGAAAAAATTACTGAGAATGTTAAAGCTAATCGAAAAATTGGGCTAGGAGTTATGGGTTTTGCTGATATGTTAATTAAACTAAGAGTCCCATATAATTCTGAACATGCATTACAGATAGCAGAAGGAGTAATGGGTTTTATTGATAAAGAAGCCAAAGATGCTTCTGTTGAATTGGCAAAAACTAGAGGAGTATTCCCTAATTTTGAAAATAGTGTTTACAATGATGGAAATCCTGAAAACCGAGTAAGAAATGCTACTCGAACAACTATTGCTCCCACTGGTACTATTTCTGTTATCGGTGGTGCCTCTTCAGGAATTGAACCATTATTTGCCATTTCTTATGTTAGAAAAACACCTCAATTCGAACTTTTAGAAGTTAATCCTGTCTTTGAAGAAGTAGCTAGAGAAGAAGGTTTTTATTCTGAAGAATTGATGAAAAAAATAGCTAAACAAGGAAGTATTCAAGAAGTTGAAGAAATTCCAGAAACTATTAGAAAAATTTTTGTTACTGCCATGGATCTATCTCCAGAAGATCATGTTCGTATGCAAGGAGTTTTCCAAAACCATGTTGATAATGCAGTCTCCAAAACTGTTAACTTTCCTTTTACTGCCACAGTAGAAGAAATTGCCAAAGTATATAAGATGGCTTTTGAAGTAGGCTGTAAAGGAATTACTATTTATCGAGATGGAAGCAGAGACATACAAGTTCTAAACGTTAATCGAGAAGAAAAACCAAAACAACCAACTCAAGAAGAAACACCTCCTGAAAAAAAAGCAGAGATGTTAACTGTTGGAGCTGAATTTTCAGGTGGTTGTGCTACTTGTGATGTTTGAATCTTAAAATGGGTGAAGAGGTTTATAGGATTTGTCTAATGGGTACCCAAGGTACTGGAAAGTCCGCCCTAGCTGGCTCTATTGCTGGTTTACTTAAAGAAAGAGATGTTGAAACAATTGCTCTAGGTGAAAAATCTCAAGCTGCCAGAAAAATCGGCCTTAATATCAATGAAAACACAGATCCCCATACTCAACTTTGGCTTCTACATCAAACTTTTGCCGATGTAATTGATCATTCTGTAAGAAGACCTGGTTGCGATTATGATTGTTCAGTTAGTGATCGTGGACCAGACAATTATGCTTATCTTAAACGAGCCCATGGAGAAAATTTTTATGCCTTGGGTATGGTAATTGGACATTTACAACAATTTCCTTATCATCAATCTTATTTATTACCTATTGTCGACGAAGAAGTTAATGAAAATAATACTCGCTCTGCAGATAAAGAATTTCAATTAACTATGGATAAAGAAATTCGTCGTTTTTTGCACGATCTCCGCTTAACTTATATCGAACTACCTAAACCTCAAGAAGACGACACATTTCGAAATGAATGGAAAAAAATAATAATCAATCAAACTTTAAAAGATTTGAAAAGACCTGAAGAATACTTCATTAAATAAAATGTCAAAAAAAGGACAAATCCATGTTTACACTGGTGATGGAAAAGGTAAAACTACTGCTTCATTAGGTTTAGCATTAAGAGCAGTCGGACAAGGTTTCAAAGTTTTTATTGTTCAATTTATGAAAGGTGGAGCGTATACTGGAGAATTCATTTCTGCTAAAAATTTTTTACCCAATTTAAATTTGATTCAATTTGGTCGTCCTTGTTTAAAACAACAAAAACAATTAAAACTTAGCAATATTGATTTAGAAAACCCTCACTTTGATTTTATCCGTGATGAAATTGATTGTGGAAGCTGCCGTTATTGTTTTTTAAATGACGATATTCAAAGAGATTATATTGAAGAAGCTTTCAAAAAAGCCCTAGAAGTAGTTATGAATGGTCACCATGATTTAGTAATTTTAGATGAAATTTGTGGGGCCATGAGTTTAGGTTTCTTAAATTCAGAACTAGTTCTAGGAATGATGGCCAACAAACCAAAACACGTAGAATTAGTTTTAACTGGTAGAAATGTACCAGATGAAATAATCCATGAAGCTGACCTAGTTACAGAGATGAAACTCCACAAACACTATTATGATAAAGGAGTTTTAGCTAGAAAAGGAATTGAATACTAAATTTATACTTTTTAATTATAGAAAACCATATAAATTAAATTCATTTTCTAACTAATATCAAATGAGGTGATTATTATGAAAGAATTAGAATTATTAAAAGAAAAACTTAATGTTGCCATTTCTAGAATAGGGGCCCAATATCATTATTTGACTGAAGTTATTAGATTATTAGAAAAAACCGAAAGTGAACCTGCTTCAGAAGCTATAAAAGACGTCAAAGAAGCTCTAATCGATCTTCGTAATGTTGGTCGAGATGAAACCAAAGTTTTTCGAGCAGAAGAAAAAATTGTCAGTGTTCTAAAAGAATTAAAAAAAATATTACCTAAAATTGAACAAGAAAAGGCACAGGAATTAATTGACCACTTAGAACCAATCGAAAGAAAAATATTGAAAGCCGTTTCTATATTTACTGGTCAAATCAAAAAAGAATTAGAAGATATTCAAGTAGATGAGAGGATGTTAGAACATTTTACTGATCCTAATAAAAAAGAAAAAATAACTAGAAGACTAAAAGATGAAATCAAAACTGCTGAACAAAATGTCCAAAAAATAATAACTTGGTTACAAGGAGAAGGGGCAGTATTAAAACACATTCAAGGCTTTGAAGAAAGTCTAGAAAAAATGGCTGCTTGATTTTATTTATTTTTTTTAATTTGGTGATAGACAATGAATCTTAGATGCTTAGAACCTGGAACTTTACATCTCATTACTGGAGGGATGAAAGGTAAAAAAACCCCTAAGTTTTTGTATTATTTTGATCAATTACAATACACAGATAAACCAAACCAACTATTCAAACCAAAATGCGATCAAAGATCAGAATTACATGATCAGTTCAATTTTCCTAGCCACTACATCGTTTCTAGAACTGGAATGGGTTTACCCTCCACTGAAATTGATGATACAAAACCCCAAGAAATTTGGGAAAAACTAGATTATAATGCTGCCATAATTGGAATTGAAGAAGTAACTCTTTTTGATCAAAGAGAAGAATTAGCCCAAATAATTCTAACTCTTATGAAAGAAGGAAAATGTGTAGTAGCTAGTGGTTTAGATAAAGATTTTCGAGGAGAGCCTTTCGATCCAATGCCTTTATTGATGACTTACGCCACAACCATAGATAAAAACTATGGAATTTGTGATATTCCAGAATGTAATAATTTAGGAGAATATTCACAAAGAATTATTGATGGCAAACCTGCACCCTATGATTCTCCAATTAAATTAGTTGGTGCTTCTGAAGCTTATGAAATTCGCTGCTTAAAACATCATGAAGTACCTGGAAAACCATAAATCAAGTTTCTAATATCTAAATTCCAGACGATATAAAACTATAAACAAAAAGATAGTCTAAATCTCATGCTCCTTAAATCATTAAAGTTAAAAAATATTCGTTCTTACACTAAACAAGAGATAACTTTCCCAGAAAATTCTACTCTTCTTTCTGGGGATATTGGTTCTGGTAAATCAACCCTCTTACTAGCTATTGAATTTGCATTATTTGGAATCTGCAAACCAGATTTAACAGGAGAAACTTTACTTAGAAAAGGAACTACTTCCGGAACAGTTGAATTAACTTTCAATTTAGAAGGTAAAGAAATAACTATCCAAAGAAATTTAAAAAAAGGGAAAGATCGCATTTCCCAAGGAGCTGGATACTTAATTATTAACAATCTTCGTAAAGATCTAACCCCAATTGAATTAAAAACTGAAATTATCAATCATCTTAATTACCCAGAAGAACTAATCACTAAAAATAAAAATTATATTTTTCGCTACACTCTTTATTGTCCACAAGAAGAAATGAAACAAATTCTACAAGAAAATCCAGATAATCGTTTAGATATTTTAAGAAAAATTTTCAACTTAGATAAATATAAAAAAATAAGAGAAAATCTCTTTCATTATTTAAAAAAAATAAGAATCCAAACCACTATTCTAAAAACCAGAATCGAACCATTAGATCAAAAAAACACAACTTTAATTGAATTAGAAAAACAACAACTAATTCATCAAAATAATTTAGATCAATTATCTCCCAAAATAGAAAAAATAAACACTAATATCTCTATCAACAAAAAACAGCTTCTTGAAATTGAACAAAAAAACCAAACTCATCTTCAAATAAAAAACAAAATAGAAAACAACAATAACTTACTAAAAGAAAAACAAAATTTACAAATCACTTTCTTAGAAAAACAAAAAGAGTTAAATACAAAGCTAAATGAAATACAAATCTCTGATTCTCAAGAAAAAATAACCCAAGATATTAACATTTTACAAAAACAAAAACAAGAATATATTACTACAGAATCGAAATTAAAAACCAAAATAAATCATTGCCAAGAAAAAGTTACTATCTTACAACAAGAAATATCTGCCTTAAGTGAACAAACTAAAGATCAAGAACAAAAAGAAAAAACAATCCATCAGCTAAAACAAGATCTTCTTGAAAAAGAACAAATCAAAATAAAAAAAGAAAAACAAGAAATTGAATTAAATGAAATAAATCAAAAAATAACTCAATTAAAAATATTGTTATCTCAAGCTCAAGAAATCAATAAAAAAATCTCTCATTTAGATGAATGTCCTACTTGTTTACAAGATGTTCCCGATAATTACAAAAACCAAGTATTAGCTAAACAAAAAAACCTAGAACTACAAACTCAAGAAAAAATCAATCAATTAACCACTGAACTAAATCAAAAACAAGAAAATAGGAAGAGATTAACCCAACAATATGAATCCATTTTACAAAAAGAAAATTTATTAATCAAAAATCAAACTGAATATGAAAACACTAAAGAAAAGCAAACAACTTTAAAATTAAAAAAATCACAACTACAAAATTTAGTTATTGAAAATAATCAACTAATTCAAGAATTAGAAAAATTGAAACCAGAAGAGTGGGAAAAAATATCTCTTTCTTTAGATGAGAAACAAAAGCTCTTGCAAAAAGTAATTCAAAAACAAGAAGCTCAAAAAAACCTCAACTCTATTTTCAACCAAATAGTAGAAAACGAAGAGAAAATTGAAAGTCTAATAAGAGAAAAAGAAGAACTAAAAAAACAACTCCTTTCTTATCCTGAATTAACCAATCAAATCCAAGAACAAAAACAAATTCTTGAAAAAATGTTACAAGAAGAAAAGATTCTCCTGGCAGAAAAAACTAAACTAACTACCCAAAATCAAACTTTTTTCAATCAAATAAACGAATTGAAAAAAGAAATTGACCTCTTAAACACACATCAAAACAACCTAAATAAATTGAAAAAAATCAATCATTGGCTTGATGAATACTTAGTTAAACTTACATATACCATAGAAAAACAAGTTTTAATCAAAATTCATCATTTATTCGATAGTATCTTCAAAGAATGGTTTTCAATTTTAATGGAAGACGAGAACTTCTCAGCCAGATTAGATGATTCTTTTACCCCAATTATCGAACAAAATGGCTACGAAATATCATTTAATAATCTATCTGGTGGCGAAAGAACTGCTGCTTCTCTTTCTTATCGTTTAGCATTAAACAAAGTCATCAACGATGTAATCTATGAAATCAAAACCAAAAACCTACTTATTTTGGATGAACCTACGGATGGTTTTTCTTCCGAACAATTAGATAAAGTCAGAGATGTGTTAGAAAGATTAAACCTTCAACAAACTTTAGTTGTTTCTCATGAAAACAAAATTGAAAGCTTTGTAGAAAACGTAATTAGAATTAATAAACAAGAAGGTGTTAGTGTTATTATTTGATTAATGTTGCACAATATATATTTTAGTCAAGAGAAATCTTTTAAAACCATTTGCCAGCAATTCATTACATGAGAGACGGTCATACTTCAACAGAAAATCAAATACCTCCAACTCCCACCCAAATTATTAAACTTGAAAAATCAGTTAAAATTTTAGCCGAGATATATTTTCGACCTCCAGGAGCTAAATCTACTCAAGCTTATTTAATTGGAGAAGACGGATTACTTTACAATTATGTCGGAGGTCATAATCACACTGTCCGCCCATTTAGCCAAAATAGTAATTTGAGATACGATTGTAGTGCAGAAGAGGTCAATTCCATGATTTATTATAGTAAAATAAAATATCGTGGAGATAAAAAACACACTACCAATCCAGGTTATGATAAAAAATAATCACACCACTTTCTCAAAAGCTTTCATCGCTACTTCTATCTGCTTATTATCTGGTTCTTTGGTGGTGATTCTTTGTAATGTCATTCCTGGCCAAATTAAAAAACTAATCCAAAATCTACCTTTAAAACGATTTTCCAACTTCAAAATTTCATAACTAACTCCTGCAATTACTGGAATTAATACAAGTTTCCAAGCAATTCTCCACCAACCAACTGTCACAAAAGAAAAAACAATAATTGAAATAATCAGTACAATAAAAATAAAAGATGTTCCACAACGCACATGTTGAGTAGAAAATTTTTTCACATTTTCCAAAGTAACTTTCTTACCCATTTCATAACAATTAACTACCTTATGTTCTGCTCCATGATATTGGAATAATCTTTTGACATCTTTAGAAAAACTAATTACTAACAAATAACCTAAAAATAAACCTACTCTAAACAAACCTTCAATCAAACTAAATAAAATTCCTTTTCCCACAATAAATTTAGTTGCTAAAAAAGGTAATCCCAAAAACAAAACCAATCCAAAAAGTAAAGAAATAATCAAAGTAATAGTCATCTCTCCTTTCTTAATCTTTTCTTCTTTCTCTAAATTCTGATTAGAACTCCACATCAAAGCTCCCATCCCAGTAATTAAACTATCAATTAATGAGTAAGTTCCTCTCAAAAAAGGTAATTTAAAAAATTTAGAAACCTTCTTATTTTTCTTAACTTTAACTTTAATCTCATTAGTCTTCAGAATTCTTACTGCAGTAGCGGTTCTTTTCTCTGATTTAAACATCACTCCTTCCATTACTGCTTGTCCACCAACATTCATAGCAGTAAGAAAAACAAATTAGTTTATAATACTTTTTAGAAAATACAGTTAAAACCACTCTCCTAATCCCTTCTGTTCCCTTTCTTTCAATATATCTTCTTCTTTATATCCCAAAACCAAAAAGATAGAATTAACTGCTGGAATTATTTGATTCTTAACATAATAATCTACATCATAATCTTTTTCTCCTAATTCTTCCACCAGTTTAGCCCTTTCTCGAACTAAACCAGAACCTTTTCCCACGACAAAAGAAATTAATGTACCTGGAACAACTTCATAACCTTTTTGTATCATCCTCTTAGCTACTGCTACATGTGGACCAATACTTTCATAAGCTTCAATCGGCCTAGTTAATTGTGTTTTAATTACTAATTTATCAACTTCCACTTCCCCTTTCTTCAATTTACTAACTATTTCTCGAACATATTCCAACGCCTTCTGAACATCATTCTGCATTAAAACTATCTTCAAAACTTTATCTTGTGTCTCTTTAGCAATTTTACTCCAATTACGGCGAATCGATTCAAAACCAATCACTTTCATCTTTTCTCCATCATACAAAGCGTATTTCTTCTTCGCCCCATAAGCTCCCCCTTTCGCTGCTACAAAAATACCTCTTTCATTTAGTCCTTCAAATTCTAATTCCATGAATTCAGGTAAAGTTTGATTTACTTCGTCCATAAAAGTAAAAGCTTCTTCTTTCGATTTATCACCTAATAAAATCATCAAACTATCTGTATCTCCATAAATAATCTGAAAACCCTTTTCCTCTGCTTTTGCCATTGTCTTCTTAATATAATCTCGAGCATAAGCTGTAATCGACCTAACACATTCTAAACAATACCATCGCGCTCCAAAAAAACCCATATATCCATAAAAAGAATTAGCTACGGTCTTTAACCCATAACTTCTTGCTTCCAACAAAGCAGTATCTTCTTTTTTCTGTCTCTTCACTTTAATCATTTCTTTGATTCTCATTCTTCGAGAAATCAAATCTTCAACTATTCGAGAGAAAAAACTTTTTTTCTTCCGACAGAACCAATAATCTTTTCCAGGAACTTTTTCCATCTCTTCACAACAACTACAATTCAATGTATCTGGTCCAATATTATGGGCAGCAATAATTGTTGGATATAGAGAACGAAAATCAAAAACAGCTAAATTTTCATAAACCCCTGGTTTTGGCTCGTAAACAAAAGCCCCCATGTAAGATTGACCACGACGCCATTCTATCTCACTATGGCCAGGTTTATTAGTAGCTAATAAATTACTTTCCTTACTCCTCTTCAAAATATAATTCTCAACCAATCGCCCAAAACTCATTCTATTAACATCAAAAAGAGGCAGCCCCACTAATTTAACTAATTCCAACATATTTGGCATTAACTTAACACACAATTCATAAGTCATGTAAGCATCATGTAAATTATATTTGCAAAATTCTTCTAATTCTTCTGGACGAGAATCCCAAACTTTAGCTAAATTATCTAAATTAACGTCATGTTTCCGATGTCCTAATAATTCATTAGCCACTGCATCTAAAGAATAACTTTCAGTTTCCATTCCCCTACCAGCTATACGCCGAACAAACTTAAAAACATCAACATGAACCATTCCCACAATTTTACCTACTGCTTGGTTTCCTTTCTTTGTCATCAAATTAGAATAATCTGCCCCCAAATCTAATTTTAATTTGTATACTTCTGCTCTTTTCTGCAAATATGGCAAATCAAACCCATCAGAAAAATATCCAGTTAAAATATCTGGTTTATATTTTTCTAACATTTCTTTAAAACGACGTATCAATTTCTCTTCACTATCTACAAATTCAATGTAATCTACATCAGTCTTAAATCGCTTCCAAGTAATCACTTTTTTGAAAGGTGTTTCTTCAATTTCTCCAGTTTCTTTGTTTTTTACTTTTTGTAAGCCATAAAATGCCAACATTAAAACTGGATTCTTTTCTGGAACAATCGCCCTGCTTTTCGCATAAGTTTCAATGTCAAAAGCCATAATCCTCAAATCTTGAAACATCTCTCCACTTTTTGCTTCAACTTTATTAGCTAAAAAAACAGGAACTCGATTTTTCTCTTTAATAAAATCTCCTTCACTTGTACTCAATGCCAAAGGGGTAATCTCCAAATCTCTCAAATATTGATAAATATACAAAATATCATATTCAAAACATTTTAATCCAGATTCGTAAATCTTTTTTGCCAATTGTCTTTTAGCAGCCGGATTATTAACATAAACTTTAATCAACTTAATTTTTTTATTGTCAATTTCTCTTTCCACTTCTTCTGTTTTAATTACTTTCAGAATTTTTTTTCTAAATTCAATTTCTAATCTTTCAATCTCTTCTCTCAATAATCTAACTTCTCCCCTGGCTTCAACATAAAAATAAGGTAAAAATGAATTAACTACACAAATCTGCTTACCTTCTGTAGTAATCCCATAAAGATACACTGAACTACCTTCCGTCGTAGTTTTATAACTAATATCTAATGGATAAAAATCAACACTTGCCATAGATTACTCTTAGAATCGATATTATTTAAAGATTTATGGTTTTAAGTTGTTTTATTCCACAAATATCAAGGTACTCTCTTCAACTGCTTAACCATGTAGTTCTCTTCGCCATCTGCAGTCTTCTCTTTTTCCAAAACCACTTCTGTTTTCCCAGACTTAACTACTTTCTTCTTTTCATCTGCTCCTAAAACCAAATTACCTAAATCATCTTTCAAAGCAGAAAACGCTTTATCTGCTTCTCCTTCCATTAATTGTAAAGGTTTCCATTGTAAATCTAAACCATCATTCTCTTTACGAGGGATAATATCAACTGAAAAATGAGGTACTTTTTGTCCTCCTGCCGTTCCATTCTGAACTATAATGTTTGTTCCTTGTACGCCTAAACTTTCAAATAACGCAATACTTAATTTATTCGCAATCTTAAATAAATGTCCAGTTAATGATTCTGAAGCTAATTCCAAAATAGTTAAATGTTCTTTTGGAAAAATAGAAACTGTTCCAGGTAATGGAGCCAAATCTTTGATTACAGCAATAACTTGATCATCTTCATAAACTACATCGTCCCGGATTTCCTTTTTCGCAATCTCACAATAGTCGCATTTCATCTTTTATTTGAACAAATTAGCAATATCATCTAAATCTGAATTGCCTGCATCTTCTTTTTTGTCTTCTTCTGTTTCAGATTCTTCAGCTTCCTCTTCTTTCTCTTCTTCGGATTCCTCTTCCTTTTCATCCGAATTTTCTTCTACATCTTTCTCATCTTCCCCAACACCATCTTCTGGCTCATCAGAATCTTCTTTCACTTCTTCTACATCATCCCCACTTTTTTTCTCATCTTCTTCAACATCATCTTCTTTCCCATCAGAATCGCCTTCTCCACCCAACTCTTCTTCAAGTTTTTTTTCTTCTTCAAACTCTGCTTCAACTATTTCTGATTCTGCTGGCTTTTCATCAGAATCTTCTTTCTTTTCTTCAACATCACTTAATTTTTTCTGAACCAAAACTTTTTCTTTCTTAATTCCCATTAATTCATTCATTCTATTACCAACCAACTCCCCTGCTTTCTCTCTTTTTTCTAAAGGCACTAAATGTTCTGGTAACTTCAAAACTTCATCTCCTTCTTTTCGTGGAATAATATGGATCATAAAATGTTGAGCTTTCTGACCAGCAGCCAAACCATTAGCTACAAAAAGATTTGTACCTTCTACTTTTAACGCCCTTAACATTGATTGTGAAATATGCTTTGCCAAAGTAAAAAGATAACTTAATTCAGAATCTGGAATCTGTGGCATAATTGCATAATGTTCTTTCGGCAACAACAAAACATGACCTATCGCTGCCGGATTAACATCTAACACTGCAATTACTTTGTCATCTTCATAAACTTTCTTAGAAGGGATTTTCCCAGAAATAATCTGACAAAAAATACATTGTTGTTTCTGGAACTCTTTTAACTCCTCAGGAGACATGTTTTTAATCTTCTCCTCTAATTCTTTCCTTTGCTCTGGAGTCATCTGTTCCATAAAACTAGTAATCCATCAGCTTTTATAAATTTAGTGCTTACCCAACATAACAAATTAATCAAGAATGAGAAAAATCCAGAACCTTATCTAAATGGCCATCAAGAAACCGAACTAACTCATGTCGAGATAATTGTCCCACATGACGATTAATTTCTACCCCTTGTGTATATATTCCTAAGGTTGGAACCATAATTATGTCCATTTCTCTTGCTAAATCATTCAAATCAGGAATGGCTGTATCAAAATAATGAAGTTTTAAATTATTATCTCTTAAATAATCTTTCACAAAATCAGTAGAAGTATAATCTTTGAGTGCTTCATGACAAGGATGAGCCCCATAAGAAACATATAAAACTGCCGTTTTTTCTAACCAAACTAAGCCATTTAATTTAGCAGGACTATCAATTATAGTACATAATTCTTCTGCTCCTTCAATAATATCAACCATTCAACAAAAAAACAGCACCTTACTTAAAAAACTTATTAAAATAAATACCAATCATAAAAACTCCCTAACATTCCTAAAATCAACTTTAACAAATTCATTAAAATTTAATCCTCTTTCTTTTAATTCATGTAGTGCCAATTTAACATGAGAACTACCTTTCGGCAAATGAAAACCAGCTCTCAAACTCAAAGTATCTAATTGTTTTAAAGCTGCTGCCCTTGCCAATACAGAAGCTGCTGCCACTTCTAAATATTTATCTTCAGCTTTCTCTTCCCGAATTTCTCCCACTCGACATCCAGGATATTTATCTACAACATGCTTCCCTGGTTTTAGAAAATCACCACATTCTTTATGTAATTTATTTAACAACATGGTCTGTTTCTGTCCATTATATTCAATCGGAAAAATACTCTTTACTTCACATTCTGTCATTTGTCTAATTCTACTCGCCATCACAATAATTTCCTTGTCACTTAGTTTTTTACTATCTGCCACCCCAATTTCACGTAATTTCTCCCGTACAACTTCATCTGCCTTTACTCCAGCAACAACTAACCCACCAAAAGTATCTCCTTTTAATGATTCGTCAGAACCAATAATTATTCCTTCTTCTTTTCGAAAAGTTACTTTTTCTACTTCTTTTCCAACACCTTTTTTTCGCAACTCTTCAACAACTTTTTCTATTCTCTCATTCTTCCCTTGTAACAACAATTTCCCAGAAGTATAAAGAATTAAAATAACTCCTTTTCCAACTAAACGAATTTCTTCATAAACACTTTTAATCTCTTCTTCTTTAAATCCTTTTAACCTATCCAAATCCTCTTTTTTTACTTCTTTAAACACTACCATTTTATTTTTTAGTAATAATTTCTCTCAACTTTTTAATAATTCCGATAATACGAGTTTTATTGAGCTCTAAAAAATCTGCTTTAACAAAAAAACCATCATAAGCAATTTTATTTCTAATAACTCGCAATTCTTTAATTAAATGGGTTTCTTGAAGAGAAAAAACAGTATGTTCTTTTATCAAATAATCCAATAACTCTTTATGTGATCCTTCCCCTACAGTTTTATATCCTTCTTGTAATAGTAAAACTGTTGTTAATTCACGAATTACTTCATAATAATCCTTAACAATTAAGGACGCAAATTTTTGGGAATCTAACGTTTGAATCATTTCCAAAGTAACATCCACCATCTTAAGAAGAGAAGAAATTTTATTTTGATCAGGAGTAGTTTTAATTAACATTTACTTACCTCCAAATAACCTTTTAAAATAACTCCATTAAGAATATTATTTTTTAATTCTAAACTTAATTTAGTAAATTTGGGTTCAAAAAATAAATTAATTTTTCTTTTCAATGAGTTTTCATAATTATTTAAATTAATTTCAACTTCTTTAGCTCCAATGTATAAATCAATATCACTATTCTCAGTATCTTCTCCTCGAGCAGCAGAACCAAATAAAACAATTACTTGGGGCAAACATTTATCATAAATCGTATTCACCAAACCTGAATCATTAAGTCTAATCAAGATATCTAATTTTTTATAAAACATAAAAATTTCATTATCTCGGTTAGCTAAATAAATAGGATAATTTTGTACTCTGTTTTTCTTTTCTAAAACAAAACATTCTTTAACTAATTCTTTCAAATAATTTTTAACAGAAGTAGGTGCTAATTTAATCTCTCTACTAATTTCTCTTAATTGCAAACCACCTTCAGCTAAAGGTTTATCAAAAAATAATTGCAAAACTTTCCATTTGTTATTATTTTGTAACATTTGTAATATAATTATTACAACTGATATATAAATGTTACGGTCAAAACTCACCTAAACTCGTCTGATTCTTAGCATTAATCAAATTTTGAAATGGCTTCCAAGTTTTCCTAAACAAAAAACCAAATTCTGGTTTGTCAAAATTTTCTTTCAGAAAAATCTGTGTTTTTTCATCACTTAAATACCCAGATCCAAAATCCACTTGTAATGCTTGTTTCAAATCTTCAATCTCTCGGTCCCTAGTAACTTTTGCCAAAATTGAAGCTGCCCCAACTACAATATAATTCATATCAGCTTTATGTTCTACAATCAATTCCGCTTTTCTACTTACTTTCTGACTTAACTTATTAAAAAAATAATCTCTATAAGCAGTCACATTAGTACTCGGACAATCCACAATTATCTGATCTACTTTAAACTTATTTACAATTCGAGAAGAAGTATCTGCTTCCAACCAATTCAAATTAGAATTTGGATTCTTTAGATTTTCATCAACCTCTTCTGCCGAAACCACTTCAATCTTAAAATCAACAGCTAAATCTTTAACCTGCTCAAATAAATCTTCTCTTTTATCCTTACTCAACAACTTACTATCTTTTACTCCCAATTCTTTTAATTTCGGAATATCTTCCTCTTTGATTACAATTCCTGCCATCACTAGGGGACCGATGAGTGGACCTCACGGCTTTAACAATTAATTATTAAATCTACCGGCTTCATCAACCCCACAGATAAGCATTACTTCACCATTATTTTCTTGTTTGTTTTTAATTTGACCCATGTTTTATCCTCTTCTCTTTTTATTAGACCAAGATTGACTAATTCTGTTAATCTGTTGTGAACTGTCCCACAACAAACACTCACTTCTTCAGACAATTCTTTTGTTGTTTTTAAAATATTTAATAGATTTAAGTATTTCTGTTTTACAGAAGATATGACTATTAAATTTTGATCTTTTCTAACCCAATAAACTAAACTTCTAACTCTAAACCATTTAACTTTATTTTCTTTTTTCAAATCAATCAAAACATCACTAACTCTAGCAGGAGAACGACTGAATATTTCAGCAAGTTCTTGTCTATTTTTTGGTTCAATCAGTTTTTTATAAATAAACTTCTTCAAAAAATTAGCACTATAATGATACTCTTTAAATTGTTGGTATATTAATTGAAATTTTTCATTTTTCTCGGGATGAAGTTCTGCTATCTTTATTTTAGCCAATTTATCCCAACTTTCTCTTCCCCAAATTTCATAAGATCTATTTCTTTCTTTAAATGAAAAATTAATATTTAAATTAATTAAAATGTCCTCTATCCATTTAACTGGCTGTTTTTGAGCAATTCTCACTATCCTGTGACATTTATTCCCGGATTTAATATTTCCTTCACCAGCAAAAAAACCACGCAAAATATCTGTGTGGTTACTTTTATCTTGTAAAACAACATCCACTAATTCTTTCCAATTTTTGTTCAATTTAACAGAAGCAAAACGATAAATGTAATAAGGTTTATTTGCCCTTAAATCCATATAATCTTTGAATTTAATATTTTCAATTCTTTGTAAATTATTGTTATATTTAGAATAAGAATAGATACGTGGCCTAAATTCGACGCTTTTGTAAAGATAACTCATCACTTTGTGAAAAAATTTAATCAATTCAAAACAATTATTTGTAAATGTAACTTCTGCTGTCGTCTTATTATCCCCTTCTGCCAACCAAAGACCAACACATTCAGCTATCTCTTTTTTATTTATTTTCATTTTTAATTACCTCAAAACTTCTATTTGTTTCAAAGTTTGGAGTTTCCTAAAAAAGATGTAAGTGAGTGAAACTGTCTAAAAGATTTCTCTTATTTTTGAGAGAAAATCTTAATTTAACAGTTTTGTGTCGCCTCTTTTTCACAACATCTTAAAGACAGTAAAATATATGACTTCTACCTGCACTTGTCCAGTTGTCCACTAACTAATTTATAAAAGAAACCACCATCAAATAACGATAACTTATCTATTTGTAGTCTAAAAAAAGTTCACAACAATTCCTCTTCAACCATCTTAACTATCAACCCAAACCTTTCCTTCAAATTATCAGGCCATACTAATCCTTTCTCTTTCAACAACTTCTGAAAATAATCACTATCGAAATCATAACAAATATCTCTAAATTTCTGATTAAATTCACCCAAATCAGAAATATTGGAATTAATAATTTTCACTTTTAATCTAACCCATTCTTCTTGTAAATCTAACAATTCTGAAACTCCTTGTTCTTTCTTAAAATCACCTACAGAAATCTTCTTCTTACAATTAAATCCTGAACAATTCTCAACCACATAATTTTTACTCTCAGCCCTACCTTCAGAATCAAAAAAATGACTCACCATCAATGGAAAAACTCGGCAACCAAATGGTCTTTCAGAATAAACTTGACAACCCTCGGAACTCAAATAAGAACATTCGGGTTCTGTTTTTAACATACAAGTTAACAAATTCTGATTTTCTGCATCTAAAACAAAATAACTATGCTTCTGATGAAAATCACTTGTAGAAACCCCATGAAACTTACATAATTTCAAAATATCATAAGGTGATAATCTAATCGAAGAACTTTGACAACAACTTAAACATTTTTGACATTTAAACTTTATCTTATGAAAATCCTCTTTATAATTCACCATTTTAAATTAAGAAAACCCAATTAAATTTAAAGATTTCCATAATAAACAACAACAAAATAAAAAATAAAAAAAAATAATTTCAACATCTCCCCACCTAAAAAAATTAGGTTTTCCTAACTTTACGACTATGTTTATTTAGCCTTGCTTCTGCTTGTTCTAACTTTTTTTGTAACTCACTCTCATTTGAATTATCTAACATTTTTATTAAATCTATCATTTATTCACCTCAATTTTTATTTTATATTGTGTTTGTTTCATTCAAAAAAACACTACTGCCAAAAGAGGCCCATTTTTTATCCGATAACAAAGCTGCAAGGGTAAAAAATCCCTAGGCCGTGCGTAGTGTTTTTTATTAAGTTCGAAACAACCCATTTAAAGAACAAAGCCAAATTTCACTTCCCTCCAATTTTGAAGTTTAGCCCCAAAACCAAGCAGAAATTTATATTGGCGGATGGATTTAAATCCATTTGTGATAAGTAAATCTAGAAATAAATGTACAACTCAACTTACCACTTCTTTTCATAGAGTTAAGTAAATAAGATTAATATAAAAAACTTTCCTTTATTTTTGACAATATTTTTCAGCATATGTCAACAAAGAAATTCTTGATACTGGTTTAAAATCAAAAGCAACAACCCATTCATTTTCGAGAAATTTTGCTCTTTTCAATGGATTGTATTTAAAACCCACACCAATTCCCACAACAGGAATATCTGCATGCTGCATATAAGATTCATCTGTTTTCAAAGTTTCAATAAAATCCCAACCATTCATTCTTGGCATCATACAATCAGAAAAAATTAAATCAATTCCTCCCTGAGAAACTTTTTCCAAAGCCTCAATTCCATCTGTGGATTGTTCTAAAGAATACGCGCAAAGAATATCCGAAAAACTTTTTAAAATTCTAGGTACATCATCAACAACAAGAATTTTTCCCATTTTATAACCCAAAAGCTTCAGTAAACTCCCGAATCCGTCTAAATTCTGCTAAAAAACCTGAACCTTTCTCAGTTAAAGCCACCATTTTAGAAATCTTCTTTTTCTTCCCTTGAATTTCTTGAATTTCAATCATTTCTTTATTGATTAATTCCTGTAAATAACTATTCAATAACTTATGAGATAAATTTGACTTATACATTAAATGGGTTGGTTTAATTTGACCTCCTTTATTTTGAATAGCTTGCAAAATATCAAAAACCAATTCCAATCTACTTCTTCTTGAACTGCTCATTTTAATATGTAACTTTAGTAATTTTTCTATATGTGTACAATAATATCAAAAACCCACCCAACATAAATATCTCTCCTAAAACATAAAGTTGATTCCACAAAAATACAAACACAAACAGGAAATAGCTAACTAAAATCATCAAAAAACTCATCATCACCAATAAAGCATTACTGCTTTTATTAGCATTCTT
>CAYSWQ010000008.1:0-26877 GCA_964434885.1 uncultured Methanosarcinales archaeon
TGCAAAATAAAATCAGAATGTTGAGAATCTCTAGCACGATGATATTGCAAAAAATAATTCTTTCCATCGCTAGTTTGAAACTCCATAATTGGACAATGATTTGAATTAAAACGGTCTAGATTTCTTATGTGCTCATATAATTCAATTAATTGCGAAAGATCTGGTTTGTATTTATTAGATAAAGTGGTACGCCAGTCATGGATAATTTTCTGTTTTTCAACAACATAATATGTCTTGATTCCTTCTTTTTCGCCCAAGGTTAAAATGTGGTGCCTTTCTGGAATTGCTGAATCGGCAACTACTGTGTGATTCACTCCTGGTAAATATTCCCAGGCTGAAAAACTGACTTCTTTTTCAAATTTGGATTTATCAATTCTGCTTAAATCACAAAATCTTTCAAATCGGGAGACTCCATTATAACCTCTCCTCAGAAATTTGAAATAGTTCTCTCTAATTTTTAATCTAGATTTTAAACCTCGAGCAGAAAAGGCAATAGATTGTCTCCTTCCATGGGCCTCCAATAAGACTTCAGACAATCTAAAACTATCTAACAAACCAGAAACGCCATCATATTCTTGGGGGTGTTCGCTTCTGAGTAAGATGGCTTTTTTGGATCTTCTTGCTTCTGCTAGCGAATCAAATCTTCTGGGGACTAGAATTCCATTTTGTTCAACATAATCAGCAATAGTTCTTTTAGGTTGTCCTTTCAGTGCTTCAGGATTTTTAATATAGTGGTCTGTCATCTTTATATTTTAATCGTTTACATAATCATTTTACAATAAATATTTCAATTTGACATTGTTGGTTTGGGAAATGTTTTCTTCGTCGATAAACATACGGTGCCATAATTCAAAGTTGATTAAAGTGAATAGTTGCTTTCCATAGATTAATTTTGATTTATTGTAATTTTCCCAAATTCTTTTTAAATAATAATAATTAAAGTAGCCTCTTCTTTTAACTTCGCTATGGGAAAACAATCTTTCTGCCAAATCTTTTAATTCTTCTTTGTACCATTTGTCTAAGGGCATTAAGAAAGCATGTTTTTTAACTTGAGGATTTGGAAGAACATTTTTCATAGCTTTTCTTAAAATTAATTTGTTTTGGTTTCCTAATTTGAATTTAGTTGGTAAAGTGGTAGAATACTCAACTAAACGATGATCTAAGAAAGGAACTCGCCCTTCGATAGAATTGGCCATGGTCATTCTATCGTTGATAAATAAAACATAATTAGGCAACCATCTTTTAGTGTCGTAGTAAAGTAATTGATTAAGTAATGGTTGACGTTGAGTTTGAAAAGGAAATGAATTTTCAGTAGGAGGATTTAGTTTCCAGTCAAAAGAAGGATTTTTTATTTTTTGAGTAAAGAGAAGAGATTTATCTTTTTTACTCATGATAGAGATTAAATCTTGATAGGCTTTTTCATTTTCGTTTAAATTGTTGAAGAAATCAACGATTTTCTCTTTTCCTTTTTCTCCAATTGAAGAAGGATAATCAAAAAAATTATCTAATACTCTAACTGGAGATAATTTGGCGGCATTGGATTTAATAAAACCAGGGATTATTTTTGTTTTTTGGGCTTGTAAAAAAGTTTTATATTGTACATAACCGGCAAATAATTCATCTGCCCCTTCTCCAGATAAAACAACTTTGACTTTTTGAGAAGCTAATTCCGATAACTTAAATTGAGGGATAATTACTGGATCTCCATGGGGCATGTCTAAATGCCAAATTAATTTGGGTAGTAATTGAGCAACACTTTCTTGGATTACAATTTCTTGATGATCAGTTTGAAAATGATCTGCCACCAATTTGGCTTTATTTAATTCATCTACTTGATCATTATAATCAAAACCTACAGAAAAAGTTTTGACTGGTTCTTCTCCTTTAATCTGGGCAGCTAAAGCAGTAATGGCGGCAGAATCTAAACCACCGGAAAGATAAACTCCGACTGGAACATCTGCCACCAATCTTTTGTTAATTGAATCAGCTAATAATTCTCCAACATTTTTTCTAGCGTTTTTTAAATTTTTATTTTTGATTTCTGGAATTGGAACATCCCAAAATTGTTTGATTGTGATTTTGTTATCTTTAATAGTTAGACAATTTCCAGGAAGTAATTTTTTGATTCCAGAAAATAAAGTTTCTTCTCCAGGAATATACCTTAAATTTAAATATTGTTTGGCGGCGAAAAGATTTACTTCACGAGGTACTTCATGAGCTAATAAGATTGCTTTTATTTCTGAAGCGAAAATAAAATGACTGCCTAGTCCATAGTAATAAAGTGGTTTAATTCCTAATCTATCTCGAGCTAAAAATAAACTTCTTTGATTTAGATCATAAATACAAAAAGCGAACATTCCATTTAATTTTTGAACTATTGTTTCACCCCATTCTTCATAGCCGTGTAAGATAACTTCTGTATCAGTATTGGAGGAAAAATGATGCCCTTTTGAAACCAATTCTTTTTTTAGATCAAGATAATTATAGATTTCTCCGTTGTAAATTATTAGTTTAGTTCCATCTTCATTATACATGGGTTGGTTGCCGTCTTCGGACAGATCAATAATAGAAAGTCTTCTATGGCCGAGAGAAACTTTTTCATCAGTGTAGATTCCTCCTTTATCAGGACCACGATGGTTTAACACCTGGGCCATTCTTTTGATTAATTCTTTGTCTTCCCAGTTAAAACCACAAATTCCACACATCTTATTTCTCAATCTCCTGTTTTTTTAGTTTGATTAAGATTTCTTCTTGTAATTGTCTATTTCGGTCTAACATGTCAGCAATTAAACCTAGAATTATAAATAAAAACCCGACAATAATTAGAAAAACATTAGCATAAACAACTATCATAAAAGGATTAACTTTAGTAACAAATAAATATCTTATAAACAATAGTAGACTACTAATAATTCCACTTGTTAAAAGTATTGCCCCAGGTATACCAAAAAACTTTAAAGGTTCGTAATCTCGAGTACTTCTAATAATAATCAAAGAAACTTTTAGTCCATAGGATAAGATGTTTTTTACTACTCTGGATTTTCCTTTTCTTTCACCAATAACTTGACAAGGAACTTCTACAATACGAAATCCTTTTTTTACTAAATCGATAAAAACTTCTTGAGTATAAGTGTATTTTCCAAATAATGTTAGATTAATGGCTGCTTTTTTTGAGTAAGCTCTAAAACCACATTGAGTGTCATGGTAGTTACGATTTAAGAAAAGATTTAAAATTTTAGCAAAAAATTTGTTGCCAATAATTTTTAGTTTTGGCATTTTTGGTATTAATCTTGGATCTTTAAATCTGGAACAAGTAACCATATCTGCCTGATTAGTCAAAATAGGAGTTAGTAATTTAGGAATATCTTGAGGGTTGAATTGACCATCAGAATCAATATTGACAATTATATCTGCACCCATTTTTAATGCTTCATTAATTCCATCTTTGAAAGTAGTACCTAAACCTAAATTAGTTTTATGGGAAAATATTTTATCTGCTCCTGCGGCCTTAGATTCATTGACTGTGTTGTCTCGAGAACCATCATTAATTACTAAAACTTCTACTTGATCAGCACAATCACGAGGAATTCTTTTAATTACTTGACCAATGGTTTTTCCTTCATTAAAAGCAGGAATCATCACTACTACTTTTACTTTTTTTGAATTATTTGTTTTTTCCATTTTTCTATCACGTTGTTTATATTATAAAAGTCAAAAGTATACAAATTAGTTGTAATCCAAATAAACCATATACTACTTTTGTCTCTGTTGTTTTGATATTTAATTTGTTTAATATTTTGACTGTTAAATTTTCTAACCCATATATTTTTTTATAACGGGGAACTAAAGTTCCATCTTCTTTAAGTTGGGCAAAACTTTCTTTTTTGAATTTTCCTCTTAATTTTAAGAAGAATTCTAAAATGTAAGGAATGAATAAAATGATAAATATTTTTTCTAAATTTGCTAAGATAGCAATTATTGCGGCTAAAGCACCAACTGTGTAAGTTAAAGTATCTCCTGGAAATACCTTTGCTGGATAATGATTATATATTAAAAACCCCAATAATGCGGCCACCATACATAATGAAACTACTGCTAACCAAGGAGATCCAGTGATATAGCTGAAATAAGATAAAGTTGTTAAAATTAAAATCCCTTGGCCAGTTTCTAATCCATTATATCCAGCTAACATGTTGAACCCATTTGTTCCCACTAAGATGAACCCAGGGATTATAATTAAAGGATATAAAAGACCTAAATTAGTGGCTCCAATAAATGGTAAACTCATAATTTTAGTTCCACCATTAACTGCCATGATTGGGGCAGCCACTAATAAAGTTAAAACTGGTTTTTGCCATTGTTTTAAACCAATTTTCCATCCTAAAATATCATCTATGATTCCAATTGTTCCTGCAACTAAAATTGCTGTTAAAATGGCAAGTAAAAAAGTTATTTGAGTGTTAGTATTATAAATGAAAATTCTGATTGCGATGTAAGATAAAATACTAGCTAAGAAACCAAGAATGATAATAATTCCTCCCATTTCAGCTACTTCTTTTTTGTTAGTTTTATGGATATCCTTTCCAGTTAAACCTGCCCGTTTGGCTTTTTTAATCCAATAAGGTGTAAGTAGGGAAACAACTAGGAAACTTACTATAAAACAGATGGTTAAATAACTCATAATTCATTTTTGTGGTGTGATTTTATATACTTTTTGGATTGGGGTTCTGTGAAAAGTGTTATTAATAATTAAGTGGTGGTGATTTTTTGTTGAAATAAAAGGAGTTAAAAAAAGAATTAAAAAAACAAAAAGGTTAAAAATAATCATTAATTTCGAAGTAGAATGGTTACATGTGAGATGTGTGGAAGAGAAGATAGGTTAGTTTTAGTGGAATTAGAAGGTTCTCAATTAAATGTTTGTTCTAATTGTGGTAAACATGGTAAACGTATTGGAGGACCAAAAGTAAAAAAATTTGTTAGAAGAGTTAGAAAAGTTGAAAAGCAAGAGATTGAAGAGGAAGTAATAGGGAATTTTTCTGAAAAGTTAAGAAATGCTCGCGAGAAGAGAAGTTTGAAGCAAGAGGATTTTGCCAATTTATTAAATGAAAAAGCAAGTTTATTACAAAAATGGGAAGCAGGTTCTTTAACACCTAAAATTAAAGTAGCTAAGAAATTAGAGAGGATGTTGGGGATTAATTTTGTAAAGAAAGTTGAAGAAAAGAAACAAGAAGTTAAATTAGAATCTGGTTCTGGTGAAATGACTTTAGGAGATTTTATTAAAGTTAGAAAAAGGAATTAAGAAATTTTTACAATTTTAGATTTTTTAATTTCTGGACAGATCACTGGTTTGTTATTTTTGAAGGAAGGACATATTTCTTCTAAAATTTTGTCTTTAGAAATAAATCCATCAAATTTTTTCCCATTAATTACAAGAGTTGGATATTTTGTAATGTTGTATGATTCTTTGAGAATATCTACCAAAGGTTCATTTGTTAATTGAGAATCAAAAACAAAATTTAGTAATTGAGGACCCATCTTATCCTTTAAGTAAGTCAATACATATGCTTGATCTGCGCAATCAGAGCATTGTGAGTCATCACCATAAAAATAAAATATGTCGGCGTGTTCTAAGTTACAGACGTCTTTAGTTTTTTTAGTTAACAACCAAAAATTGATTTGGGCTAAAGTATATTCTCTTTTTAATAAACCAAATTCTTTTTTGTTGAGATTAGAATTTTCTAGATAGTTTTCTAGTTTAACTCTGCTTTTCCCCAAATTTTTTATGCTTTCTTCAAATGTTTTTTTCAAGGCAGCACAATTTTTTTCTTCCCCAAATAAATCAATTAATTGGTATTGAGATTGTAATGAATTAAAATCTAATTTTTGTTGTTGATCTTGAAGTTCAATTAGTTGAATTCTTTTACTTTCAATCACTAAACCTAAGAGTAGACCTAAACTGAAAACTACTAATGTGATGATGAAAGCAAAGAAATATTTATTTTTACTAATTTTTCTTTTGACCATGAAATATCGAAAGATAAATGGTATTTAAAGATATGTGGTGGCGGAAATAATGATTTAAGTCAATATTTGTTACCTATTTAGGACCACTTAAAATTGTTACTGATAAATTATTATTTTTTACCATTTTTGTCTTCTTTTCATTATAAGATCAAAACCAATATTAATCCAAACAATTCCCAATATGAAAAAATAAGCTAAAGTATAGAATACTAGTGGAAACAAACCTTGTTTCATTACTCTTTCTTGGGTATTGATGTGACTTCTTTTTAAAACATAAAGTGAAGCGATAATCATCATTACTGCTAGAACAATCATTACAAAATTAAGATCCAATATATTAAAGTTAGAAAACCATTCTTTGAAATTGAATAACGCTAGTATGTCAAAATCAATTAAGTATAACTGATATAGTTTTTCGAAAACAGGTTTAAGTAAATAGTAAATAGAAGAAACCAAGATAATTATTGTCATTGCTCCTGAAATCAAAGTAATTGGCATTTGCATCATACCAAAATCACCAAATTTTTTCTTGAAGATCATTTCTTTGTATTTTAAGGTGTTTAAGATTGAACCTTTATACCAGCGATTTCTTTGGTTTAGTAGTCCTTTAAAATTATCTGGAGGAACTGTATAAACATTAGTTTCCATAGTTTGAGTTATTTTGTAATTATATTTTTGTAATCTTAAAGCCATTTCTAGATCTTCAGTGAGATTGTCTTCATCAAAACCACCTATTTTTTCTAAGACACTTTTACGATAGACTGAAAAAGGACCGGGAGTAACTCGGATACAATCTAATTTAGCCATTAATTCTTTATAGAACATATTGACAATATATTCGTAACGTTGAATTTTTTGTAATAAATTTTTTCCAGAAGTTGTTTTCATACAAGGTAAAACAACTGCATTTTCTCCATTTTCAAAATGAGGTATTATTTTTTGTAAGGCATTTTTTTGAGGATAAGAATCAGCATCTAAACAAACAAAAAATTCTCCACTGGATTTTTTTATTGCGTCGTTTAAAGCAGCACCTTTGCCAGCATTTTTTTTGTTTATGAGTGTAATGTTAGATAAAGGGTGATTTTTTATTATTTCTTCAGTTTTTTCTTTAGTTTGGTCTTGACTACCGTCGTTGATAACAATTATTTCTAGTTTTTCTTTTGGATAATCTAAATCTATTAGCGATTTTATGGTTTTTTGAATATGGGCTTCTTCGTTATAAGCTGGAACAGCAACGCTTACTTTAGGAAATTTTTTTAATTTTTTCACTCTTTTTTGATTTGGTTCAGTTAAAAAAGTAATTAACCAAAATACTACAAAGAAGAAAGATAAAAAGTATACTACAATTAATAAATAGTCTAATAACACACCCATTTTATTGGAATTCCCAAATTTCTATATTGTTGCGAGTGTAAATTTTTTTAAATCTTTCGTTTTGGAATAAGAAAAGTAATCCCCCTTCAGTTGATAATTCGGCTCTAGTTTTGGGAGAAATATAAATGTGAGAAATATCGTTGTATTTGAATAAAGGAAAAGTATCTTCAATATATGTTGAATTCAATGCTTTTTTAACAATCTTTTCTCTATCTTTAAAATCAGAATCATGATAATGAATAAAAGCAGGTCTGTCAGAATAGTATTCTATTAAATAACTATCTTGGGGGTGAGAAAAGATTAATTTATATTGGGGGGTTTCATTTTGCATATGTTGGAGGCTATCTTTGATTGGGATGTTTGGATTTAATTGAGATAATGTATCTATACTAGATAAAGTTGAAAAAACAATTCCTAATAATAAAAGGAAGATGGTTAAGTTTTTGATAATTTTTATTTTCCATTCTCTAATCAGTAAAAAATTTATTCCTAGTGCAGCTAGAGAAACTATAAAAAAATTGAGATAAATAATAAGTGAGGTGCGGTAGATACTTAATAAAGCAAGAAAACCTAAAAAAAAATAATTTATAAAAAATTTTTCTCTTTTCCAAGTGGCTGAAATTCCAATAGTAGCTAACAATAATAAAAAGAGGCTTATTCCAAATAATCCACCTAAATCTGAAAATAAATCAATAATTACATTTTGTGGGTGATAAGGTCCTAGGAGAAATGGTTTTTGATAATTAAAAATGGTTGAGATAAAGGTAATTATTATTGATATCTTTATGATGGATTCTCTTTTTAGATAAAAATAAGCAATTAACAATAATAAAGTAAGAAAAGAACTAAATAAATCAAAAAAAGGAATTATCAAGAAGATTGGCCAAGACAAATAATTTATTATTTTGTTTTTGTTTAAGAGAAAATTAAATCCAAGGAGTATTAAAAAGATTATTAATGAAAAGTGAGTTAGAATTGTAAAAGTGTAAATAAATGCTGGAGAGAGGATTAAGAATAATAAGAGAAAGAATTGGTTTTTTTTGGCTAATCCTAATTTATTTAAGTTATTTATTAGCAAAAAAATAGTTAAAATTCCCAAGATGAATGGAAGTAATTTGTAGATTATTAAATGATGAGTAAAATTAAGACTGAGAAATGAAAGATAAGGATTAGAATAAAGGAGAGGTGTTTCAATATTTTTTATTACATTGAGATAATAATAAGAAGGGGTTCCAATAATAGTGAGGTTGTTGGTTGTCCATCGAAGAAAGTTTGGCAATATTAAAATTAGTATTGATAAAACTATTAAATATATTTTTTGATGTTTGATAAAGTGTTTTAATATTGGATGCATGATTATAGAAAAGATTAAGTGTTTATATTATTTTCTTTAAACTAAAGTAATTGAATTTAATTTTTTTGAAAATAAAAACACTACGCACGGCCCAGGTATTTTTTGGAAAAAACCCAAAAAATGGGCCTCCTTTGGCGGCAGTGTTTTTATTTTAAGAAAAGAAGTTGTTTTTTTTAGACATAGAATATAGTTCTATAAAAAAGAAACATTTAAAAGGAAGTTCTGTTTACTTTAGGATATTAGTTTGAGTGAGAGTAATATTAAAATTAAAAAATTAGAGGTGTGTGTAAATGAAAAAAGTAAGTTTGATGATAGTTTTTATGTTAGTTATGTCTTTGTTTGTTAGTTCTGCTTTGGGAGCTCGTTACCCAACTGTTGGTACTGATAATAATACTTGGGGCACAATATTGAATGATTATTTGGGAACGTTGGCAGGAGATAATGCTACTCAATTGAATGGAACTATGGTTAATGGGACCAATATTTATAATGGGGTGATTAATTCTAGTCATTTAAATGCTGCTATTCAATTGAATACAACTGATAATTTAACAGTTTCTGGTGGCGCAGTTTTATTAGGATCGGGGGCAATGCCAACTGGTTCTTATGGTGTAGCAATGGGAGTTGATACAACTGTTAGTGGTTCTAATTCTGTGGCAATGGGAATAAATTCAATTGCTAGTGGGGCCCAATCTGTAGCCATGAACAATGGATGTGTGGCTTCGGGAGTTTCATCTGTCTGTATAGGGCAAAATACTAATGCTAGTGGATTAGCATCTATAACATTTGGGGAAAGTACAGTTGCGGAAAATTCATATGCTTTTGCATCTGGTTTGAATTCAAATGCAAGTGGAATAGGAACAGCAGTTTTTGGAAATGCAGTTAATGCTAGTGGTACAGGTGCGTTTGCAACTGGACAAGAAAGTCTAGCTAGTGGGACTTCAGCAGTAGCTATGGGTTCTTCAGCTACAGCAAGTGGTTCTGAAGCATTTGCTGTAGGAAATGGTGTTACTGCAAGTGGAGTGAATTCAATCGCAATGGGATTTGGATCTGTGGCTGAGAACCAAGAATCAGTAGCTATTGGAGGAAATGTTAATTCTAGTGGACAAGGATCAGTAGCAATGGGGCCAAATAGTAATGCTACAGGGGATTTTTCAGTTGCCATAGGAGATTCTAATAAAGCTAATAATTCTGCATCGGTTGCTATGGGTTCAAATTCATTGGCAGGAGGACAACAGTCTTTTGCAGTTGGTTCTTATGCAAATGCAACTGGAGATAGGGCAGTGGCATTAGGAGACGGAGTGCTTGCTTCTGGAAATGGAGCAGTAGCTATGGGAACCAATACAGTTGCAAGTCAAGCATCTGCATTTGCTGTGGGTACTTCTGGAACTGCTACAGCCTCCAATGCAGTGGCAATGGGTTCTAGTACAATTGCGAATGCAGCTAATTCATTTGCTATTGGAGATTCAACAACAGCTAGTCAGAGCCAAGCAGTAGCTATGGGACTTTCAAGTGAAGCTAGTGGGGCTAATTCATTGGCAGTGGGAGATACAGCAGCAGCTAGTGCTAATCAAGCAGTAGCAATGGGGTTTCAAACTACTGCATCAGGACTTAATTCTTTTGCTATGGGGGGAGAAACTGTTGCTAGTGGAGAGAATTCAACTGCTTTTGGTTGGCAAGCGAATGCAAGTGGAGATAACTCGTTTGCATTAGGGGAACAAGCTTTAGCCTCTGAATTATTAGGTTTTGCTTGGGGATATAATGTTAATGCTACAGGAGAGCAATCTATGGCATTAGGAGATGGTATTCAAGTATCTGGAACTATGTCGATTGGAATTAATTTAGATACCGATACTCTGGCAACTACTTTTTCGCAGGATAACACCATGGCAATAATGGGTGGTCCTTTGGGTGTCAATACAACTTCACCTAACCGAAATGTGGCAATCCATATAAATAATACTTTGCAGTTAGAACCAGTTAGTGGTGATACTCCACCTTGTACACCAACTGATAGGGGAGCAA
Source organism: uncultured Methanosarcinales archaeon (assembly GCA_964434885.1). Classification (GTDB taxonomy): domain Archaea; phylum Nanobdellota; class Nanobdellia; order Woesearchaeales; family GW2011-AR9; genus CAYSWQ01. The sequence goes on from CAYSWQ010000008.1 coordinate 10,778, forward strand.
TATTTTATGACGGGGATGCAGGCATAGATATGTTATGTATATGTGTTGGTTCTGGTTGGGTACGTGTGAATGATTCAGTAGCTTGTAGTTAGATAAAATGAGAAACAAAACAATTTGGTTAGGATTTTTTGTTTTATTATTTATTCCTTTTGCATTTGCTGGAACGTATGGTAATGAGACATATGGTAATGAGACATATGGTAATACTTCTAGTGCGGGGGCAGCAGCGGCAGCAGTGACTTTTTCAAGTAATCCAGCAGTAGCTAGTACTGGATCTACATCGGTTTCGATAAGTGCAACTACTAGTGTTGCTGCAACATGTAAATATGCAAGTGGTAATATTGGCTATAATAGTATGACTAGTTTAACAAACACTGGAGGAACTAGTCATTCTGGAACTATTAGTAATTTAGTAGCTGGAACAGGATACACTTATTATGTTACTTGTCGTGATGGAAATAGTAATGATGTAACTAAAACTGTTGATTTTACAACTACTTCAACTAGTAGTGGAGGAAGTTCAGGTGGAGGAAGTTCAGGTGGAACTGCTTCAGCTGCAGTTATTGGACAATCTGCTAAAGAATTGTGGGCAGTAGTGAAAGAAGGAGAAAAAGCTACATTAAAAATAGATAATGGTGAAATTGGAATTTCTGAAGTAAGTGTTGTAGCAAATGAAGACGTTTATGGTGTGTGGTTGGAAGTGGAAAAAGTAGATGAATTGCCATCAGAAGTAAGTGTTTTTTCAGGTAAAACTTACAAAAATATGAAAATAACTGGCGGAAATACTGAAAAAGTTATCAATCCAGATAGTCCAGCTAAAGTAAAGTTTAATGTGAAGAAATCTTGGTTAACTGAAAATAATGTGGTTAAGAACAATGTGGCATTATTTCGTTTCTTTGATGGAAAATGGATGGAATTAGTTACAACAATGGATAAAGATGATGGTAATTATGTATATTATACGGCTTTAACTCCTGGTTTGAGTTATTTTTCTATTGGTGAAAAAACAGGAAAATATGTGGTAGAAAAAGTAACTATTCCTAAAACTGAAACTGAAGATATTAAAGAGGCAGTGCCTGCATCAGCAACTGGAAAAGCTATAGAACAAAAACCAGTTGCAACTGAAACTAAGTTTAATGTTTTGTGGATAGTACCTTTGGTTGTGTTAGTGTTAGTAGTGGTTTTTATTTTATTGATGGTGCAGAGGAGAAAGAGACATTTGAAGAAAAAAACTAACAATGTTGTTAGAGTAGTGAGCAGTAGGAAAGCTGTTAAAAGTAGAAAGGCTAAGAAACAAAAAGCGAAGCAAAGAGTCAAAGAAGTAAGAAAAAGATCACACAAGAAAAGTAAAAAGAAATAATTTTTATTTTTTTCTTTAATTTTTATTTGATGGGAATAATATTTTGTAACATTTTTATTTAAATGATTAGTAATTTTAGGCTCCGTAGAAATGTTAAAATTAAAGCATCGGACTACGCTCTTTGGATGTATTTTTCAAATCCGGCGCTTCCTTGGTTGGGACAACCCCTTCCAGAGACAATGTTATTTTCAAAGTACTTCTTCGTGAATTGATGCTTTAAAAAGAAATTCTACAGAGCCGTAATTTTATTTTATTTTGCATTTTGGTTGATATATTTTTACGGTTTTGTCATAAATAAGTTCAAAACATCTTTTATCAGTATAAAGAAGTTTTTTAATTTGATGTTCTTTTTTAGATTGAGGAGAAAAGAAGACGTAATCAATATTATATTTATCAATTAAACTTAATGCCTGGGTTTGATAAGGAGTAGTAAATAAAAAACTAAGATCTGCGAATTTAGTTTCACTATTTTTGATTAAAAAAAATTGGTCATCCATGATATTTTTTCTTTGCGAAAGATAATTTAGTAAATGTCCTTCTTTTAAAGTAACTAAGATGGTTGAACTAGGAGAAGTGGTTTTTTTGACCCATTTGAAGGCATCTATTTCTTCTTGAGTTGGGGTTTGTTGATCTTGAGCAAAACTAATGGCTGGATAAACAGAAGTAACCAGCAGCAAGATAATAATAAAAGCAAGAGAAATATTTTTGTATTTTGTTACTTTGGTTTTCTTAAAAAACTTGATGAAAGATAAATATGCTTGTGAGAATAAGATGGCCAGAATTAAACCTAAAAACATTAAAGCAATTTTATATTCAACTAAGTTAAGTATGAATAATAATATGGTGGAAATAGCTAAACTAAATAATAGAAAGATATTTTTGTTTTTTTCTTTAAACAATGATTTGTAGATAATATAAATTCCAGTGATTAAAGGTATAATCCCAATTAAAACTAAAGATTGAATTATTGAAGTTTTTGGAAAATATTGAGAGATTATTTGTGTTGGGATATTTTGCCAAATAAAATAAGGCCCTTCATTTAGTAAAAAATTTTTAAAAAATAGAAATTGGATCCAAATAAACAAGAACAGAGAGAATAAAGTTAATTCTAATTCTGCTTTGAGAATTTTTTTATTTTCAATGCTGGAAAGTAAAAGATATAGTAATAATCCAACAATTAATAAAAAAGTAGAAGGGGTGATCAATGAGAGAATTAAGATACAAGCCAAGTAAACATAATTGTAGGCTTTTTTATTTAATTTCATTAACGAATATATTGCTAATAATGTGATTGGTAAGAATAGTTGGTAAGGGGTAATTGAATTAGTTTGCCAAAGAATTGGTAAAAAAGCAGTAATAAATGCAGAATATAATGCCGGTTTTTCTTTTTGTGTTATTTTTTTTGCAATTAAATAAACCAAAAAAATAAGAGAGACTACCAATAAGTTAGTTAAAATTTTGGCTAATGCTTCCAAAGGTAGTATTAAATCAAAAAAACCCAAGAAATAATGAAAAGCAGGTAAAAAAAATAAAATTCTACCTCCATAACTTAACGGGTCAGTGTACATAGGTATTCCTTTTTGTGAAATGTGATCAATATGTTTTAGATGGAAATAAGATTCGTAAGTAAAATTAGGAATATCAAATGTAAAGTACAACCTGGTTCCTAAAGTTATTAATAAAATTATGATTAAAAACCAATGTTCTTTTTTCATAGAATTGTTATTTTATTATGGTTTATAAAATCTGCGAAAATATAGTGGGTAATTATCTTAGGGGTTGATTATTCTAGAAACTATAAAAATTTATATAATTATTAATTTTGAGAAATTTATGGAAAAAGAAAATACAAAGATTTCTACAGGGATTGATTTTTTAGATGAATTGTTAGAAGGAGGATATGATCGAGATATTGTTACCACTATTTTTGGCCCTTCTGGGGCAGGTAAAACAAATCTTTGTTTGTTGGCGATGGTAAGAATGGCTGGAACAGGAAAAAAAATTATTTTTATTGATACAGAAGGAGGAATTGCTGTAGAAAGAGTTAAACAAATTACTAAACATTATGAAGAAGTTTTGAAAAGAGTGGTTTTCTTTAGACCAGTTAATTTTCAAGAACAAGATGAGATATTTGAAAGTATGAAAGATTTAATTAATGAAAAGATTGGTTTAATTGTAATAGATAGTATCGCTATGTTGTATCGATTAGAATTAGGTAAGAAAGAAGACGTTTATGAAGTTAATAGTACTTTAGCTAGGCAGATTAGTTATTTAACTGGGATTGCACGTCGTCGGAAAATTCCTGTTTTAATAACAAATCAAGTATATGCTGATTTTGATAATAAATGTAATGTTAAAATGGTTGGAGGAGATTTATTAAAATATGGATCTAAGTGTTTGATTGAATTGGATAAATTATCTAGTTGTTCGGGGTTGGTGTTGAGAAAACACCGTAGTTTGCCAGAAGGTTTGAATCTAAGGTTTAGAATTGTGGATAAAGGGTTAGAGTTGGTTGAAGTTTAGTACCACTTAGTAGTTATTAATAAAAAGATTTATAAAGTGAGAGGTTATTTTTAATTAAAATGAGTATGCGCGAAGAATATGAATGGGCGAAATCAGAATCTGATGATGCTATGATGAATTTTGTAGATGGAAGTCCAAGAAGTTTGTTGTCTTCTATTTTTTATGGTTGCTTTGAGAAAGCAAGTGAACCAGTTACAGAAACCTGGAAAGAAGCCAAAAGAAATTTTGTTAAAACTTATGATTCTGGTTTAGAAGATACTTTGATGAGTAAAGCTGGCCAATCTATTAAAGGAACTGGTGCAGCTAGTAAAAGTTTGTTAGTTACTCTTGGAATGCAAACTATACTTTTGCCTTTGACTGCTCTTTTAAGAGGAGAACAAGCGTATGAAGCTTGTAGGGATATTAAAGATAAGTATTTGCATCGGGATTGATTTCTAATTTATTTTTAATTGTTTGATTTTTTTGAGTGTAAAAGAAAAGTTAATAAACCAAGAAAATATACGGGGTAATTAGAATGAAAATACAAATTGCTAAAGGTGTACAAGATATTCCTCCGGAAGAGAAGATTGTTAAGAATCAAGTAGTTGATACATTAAGAGAGATCTTTGAATTATATGGGTTTGCACCTTTGGAGACTCCTATTTTAGAACGTTATGAGAATTTAGCGGCCAAGTTTGCTGCAGGGGAAGCTTCTGATGCTTTGAAAGAAACATTTGGTTTAAAAGACCAAGGCAAAAGAAAGCTAGGATTGCGGTTTGATTTAACGGTTCCTTTATCTAGATATGTGGCCATGAATCCAATGCTAAAAATGCCTTTTAAGAGGTATGAATTAGGGGTGGTTTTTAGAGATGGTCCAATTAAAATTGGTAGATATCGACAATTTACTCAGATGGACATTGATACCATTGGAACTAAATCTATGTTGGCAGACGCTGAAATCATGGCTGCAGTTCAAGAAGTATTTAATAAATTGAAATTAGATATTGTTATTAAGTATAATAATCGTAAATTGTTAAATGGGATTTTGGAACAAGCAGGAATTAAGAAGAAAGAAGAAGCAATTATTTCTATTGATAAGTTAGATAAAATTGGAAAAGAAGGAGTAACTAAAGAATTAGTGGGGAGAGGTTATAGTAAAAAACAAACTGATTTGGTTTTTTCTTTGATTTCTAATAATACCACTTTGAAACAACTTCAAAATAAAATTACAAGTGAAGAAGGTAAAGAAGGATTGGCAGAATTAGAAGAACTTTCTAATTATCTTCGAGAGATGAAAGTTACTAAAGCAAAATTTGATATTTCTTTAGCTAGAGGTTTAGCGTATTATACGGGAACTGCTTTCGAAGTCTTTTTGAAGAAAGGTAAAGTCACATCTTCATTAGCAGGTGGAGGAAGATATGATGAGATGATTGGTGGTTTCTTAGGTGGGGGAAGAGAAGTTCCTGCTGTTGGGATCTCATTTGGAGTGGCTACAGTAATGGATGCCTTGAAAGAGAAGGAAAAATTTACTCAGAAAACTCCTGCTCAAGTGTTTGTTATTCCAATTAAAACTGTAAAAGAATCATTGGGAATTGTACAGCAGTTGAGGGAAAGTAAAATTAATTGTAGTTTTGATTTAACAGGAAAAGGAATTAGTAAAAATTTACAATATGCTTCTACTTTAGGAATCCCTTATGTTTTGTTTGTAGGAGAAAGAGAATTGGAAAAGGGAAAAGTAAAGTTGAGAGATATGGAAACTGGTGATGAATGGTTGTTAAGTGTGAAGAAAGTTGTGGAGAAGTTAAATGGTTCACGATAGTCATGGGTTACATCATTTTTTAACTAGAAAAAGAGAATTGAAATGGAAACGAATTTTTGATAAATTAATTTATGTGGTTGGAGTGATTGGTCCTTTAATGACTTTACCTCAAGTTTTTAAGATTTGGATTAATCATCAGGTGTCTGGTGTTTCTATCATTAGTTGGGCTGCGTATTTAATCATGGCTTTCTTTTGGGTTATTTATGGATTTATTCACAAAGAAAAACCAATTATCTTGACTTATTTGTTATGGGTGTTATTGGATGCCTTGGTTGTGTTAGGAGTTGTTGTTTATGGATAATAAACAAAAACTAAAAATAGTAGGGTATTTTGTTTTATTCATTTTGTTATTGAATTTGGTTTTGTTTGCTTTCAGAATTATTGGAACAATTACTTTTTGGGGAATTATTATTTTTGGAGCGTTGTTTGTTTGGAAAGTGTTGCCGTGGTTGAAGAAGTTTAAATGAGTTAACTGTATTTCTTACTTGATTCAATAATTCTCAAATATTTTTGCATTTCTGGATTTAAAATAGCCAAGATTAAAGGACGGATGGCTCGGTAATAATATTTTAATTCTGTATTAGTTAATGGTTCGTGATTAAATATTTTATTCATGATCCTGATTTTTCCTGGAGAGAAAATAGTGGCTAATGATTTGTTGGTGTTCAATCTTCCACGAAGGTTAATTTGTTCTTTAAAGAATTCTTCATTTTCTCTTTCTTTTTTCTTAGTCGAATCTTTAAAAGAGTCATAATAGTAGTTAAATTCATTTTTAGCAATTTTTTTCTTAATTTTATTATGGGAAATTATTTTTTTAATATTCAAGTTGTCAATATTTTCTAGTTTGGATATTTTTCTAGTGATTAGAATAAGTTTATTGAATTGATTAATTAATTCTTTTCTTTTCTTTAATTTATTTTTTATTTTTTCATAATCGAAATCTTGTTGCAATAATAAAGGGATTGCTAAAAGCAACCTTTCATTTTTCTCTTTTAAAATTTCAATGATGATTTCTTCATTAGAATTGTAGCTAGGAAATTCTAAAGCAAAGCCTTCCTGTTCCAATCTTTTGATTAATTTGGCAGATATCATTTTTGTTTGTATTGTTGTTCGAGATATTTGAATTTGATGTCATAGTCAGTAATAAGAGATATTTCAGCGTGAGAATAATATCTTTCTTTTAGTTGATTGAAATCTAATTCTTGAGATTTCAGTATGGCTAAAATATCAACGATGTCTCTTTCCTCAGAACGAGCAATTTTAGTAATAATAAGATCATACCAATTAAGGATGGATAGTTTTAATTTACCAATAGTTCTTAAATGTTCAGACAATTCTTTCCAATCAGTTGGCAGAGAAAAACCTAAAATAAACTCTTGGTAAAAAATATCAATTCTTAGATCATTAAGATACCAAGTATTACAGAGTTGAGAATTATTTGTTTCTCTTAAACCGGCTAAAGTAAATAATTTTTTTATTTCTTGATAAGAAGCAGTTGTTAAGAAATCAATATCTTTAGTTGCTTCTTTAATATTTTTTAAAACCATGGCAGTGCCACCTAGAGCAAAGAATTCTATTTTTGTGTCTAGGTCAGCCAACAATTGCAAAAAACTTTCTAAGTCTTTTTGTCCAGTACTAATTTTGTTTTTAAATTTATTTTCATACATTTTAATACACTTTTTCATATATATTTGTATGAATTTATAAATGTTTCGATGTTAAATAAAAACTAGAATATTATTTAGCTCAATCTTTGTTTGGAAAGTGTTATCTTGGTTCGCGTTTTTAATAGTAAATAGAATACACTTTCTATTTTTTATGAAAGAGAAGTTTAAATAAATTAATCAACTAACTTAGTAATAAAAACATTATCTTCTCCTACAATTACAGAATGTTCAGCTTGAGAAATAATTCCTCGATTTTGATCTACCAAAGGAGGATGTTGTTTTAGAGAATCATTTCTGATTAAAGTTCTTAGAGCGAAATTAGTTTTTGGAGTAGTGAACTTTCTTTCTAACCAGCGTTTGGCAAAAGGTAAGCCTTTGTATTTTTTGATTTCTTGTAAAATACTTCTTGTGATAGGATCTCTTACTGGTCGATCATCAACTAAAGTAAATACTGTTGCTGGTGAACTTTCTTGGACGATTCCTGCACCAGTAGAAGCGAAAGGTTCAATGGCAATTACTTGTCCTTCTTCTAATTCTGTATTGTTATTATTATTGAAATTAGGGATTGAAGGATAAGTATGGATATTATATTCTCCTAGGCCATGTCCGGAAAGATTTTTTACAGGAGCATAATTGTAAGAAGTAATTACGTCGTGAATTTCTTTTCCAATTTCACTTAAGGTTGTACCAGGACCAACAACTTTTAATGCTGCTGCTAATGCTTCTTTTGATGCTTTTACTAAGTCGGTGTATTTTCCTGAGAGGTCAACCGTTAGAGCATTATCTCCAATAAAACCATCGACATGAACTCCGACATCTAATTTGATTACTTGATCATTTAGAATGGTTTGATCATTGATATCTGAACAAGAATGGGCAGCAAATTCATTTAATGAGATTTGTGCTGGAAAAGCAGGTTGTCCTCCTAGTTCTGTGATTTTATTTTCTACCTTGTCGAGAATATTGATTACTTTAGCTTCTGGTTTGATTAAGGATTTTCCAAATTGTAATGCTTCAGCAGCAATCTTTCCTGCTTGTAAATATTTTTGTAAGGTTTCGTCATCCATGTTTCTTGGAATATTGTAAGTGTTTTAAAGTTTTTGGAAAGTTTTTGAGTTATATTTCTACTTTCATAGCAAATTTTATATAATCTCCGAACTTTCTTTTTTTTTATGAGAAAAAGAGGAATGGCACCTTTAGTAGCAACTTTGTTGTTGATTTCTTTTGCAGTAGCTGTGGGTGTAGTGATTATGAATTTTGCTGGAGCGCAAGTGGAACAAGGGGCGCAATGTACTATTAATGTTGGATTGAAGTTTTCTAAGATTGGAGGAGAAGAACAATTTTGTTTTAATTCTGCTCAAAATCAACTTTTTTTCACTTTGGAAAATGGAGTAAACATTAAAGTAGAAGGTTTAGTAATTAATATTATTGGAACGCAGAATGTTTTAAGTTATAATTTAGATGATGCTAAAATTGAAAAAGCAGGAACTTATTTGAAAACTGTACCTTATGATCCAACTCAATTAGGTAAATTAAGGCAGATTAAAATTGTTCCTAAGGTAAAGATGTATGAAGAAGAATTAGTTTGTCAGGAGAAAGCAATTATTCTGGAGAAAGTCAGGGATTGTGTGGTTTAAGATAATCTGTTTTTTGGAGATAAGCGCGAGCCTTTTTTTTAAAATTATTACCAAACATATTTCTGAAGAGAGAAGAACTTCCTTTTAATTGAGATTCAATTAATATTTTTTGTTGTTTGAATAATTGATTATTTAATTTTAATTTCTGGGCGTACAATACTACATAATCTATTTCATTTTTCATTTTTTTCAAGCATGATAACAGGAAGATATTCTTTAAATTTTTCTTCTGTAATTAACTCTGAGAAAAAAGTTCTCAGGTGCTTAGCATCAGCCAAATCCTTCTCTCCTCCTAAAATTATTTCTTTGTACAATATCTCAAATTCAATTGGTGGAATTTTGAATTCAAAATCTTGAATTTTTATTTTTTGTGGATGGTTAAATTCAAAAAACTTTGCTTTTTTAGTTTCATCAAAGGGAATAAATTCCATATTTGGGAACATTTCGTTAACTCTTGCAAATCTAATACTCATTAAATCCATCAAATAAGGGTAAATTTCATCAATAGTATCTCCTTGATAACACCAAAATTCTTTTTCATACAATTCCTGAAATAACTTATTAAATCTATCTTCATTCATTACTGGAACAATCAAATCAATATCTTCCGTTCCTCTTGTTCTTCCGGTAGCAATACTAACAAATCCACTGACAATTAAGTAATCTGAATGCTTTTTTAATACATCTAAAAAATCTTTTACAAATTGATCTAATTTTGTTAAATCCCGATTTATAATAATAACATCATTATCAATAGAATATCCTTTCTGCATTTTAATTGTAATAAGCATTAAATTATTTAAAATTATCTACTTATTTTCGGATTGGTTTAATAGTTACCTTTTTAATAATTGAATTCTTTCTAGGTTTATGGAAGTAGAAATTGAACTAAATAAATCGGTGGAAGAGAATGCAGGGATTTATTTTGATAAAGCTAAGAAAGCTAAGAAAAAGTTGAAAGGGGCAGAGGAAGCTTTAGAGAAAAGTAAGAAAAAATTGTTGAAGTTGGAACAAGAAGAAGATAAGTTTCGAGCAGAGGAAGAAAAGAAAGAAATTAAGAAAGCAAGAAAAAGAGAATGGTATGAGAAATTTCATTGGTTTATTTCTTCAGAAGGTTTTCTTTGTATTGGGGGAAAAGACGCTACTTCTAATGAAATTATAATTAAAAAACATACAGAAAAGAACGATTTAGTTTTTCACACTGAAGCTCCAGGAAGTCCATTTTTTGTAATCAAAAATGGAGTTGAAGCTGGCGAAGATACAAAGAAAGAAGTAGCACAGGCAACAGCAATTTATTCAAAAGCATGGAAGAGAGGATTAGGTTCAGCAGAAGTCTATTCAATTGCTCCAGAACAAGTTAGTAAGAAAGCTCAATCTGGAGAGTACTTAGCTAAAGGAAGTTTTATGATTTATGGCAAGAGGGAATATTATCGACCACAAATGAAGTATTGTATTGGCTTGGTAGGGGATGAAACAATTTCTGGCCCTAAGTCTGCAGTAGAAAAGAAGACTAAGAATTTTGTTGTGGTAGTGATTGGGAAATTTAAGAAAAGTGATTTAGCTAAGAAAATAAAACACAAACTTAAAGGTGGAGATTTAGATGATATTGTTAAATTTTTACCTACTGGTGGAGCCGAGATAAAAAAATAATTATACTTCTTTCTGTTTTGTGAATTTTCCAGAATATTTAGCTTTGCCTTTTGTTTTTTCAAAAATAAATTGACATATTTTTGTTCCGGCATGAATTCTTAGTGGTCTGTTACTAAGATTGGCTATTTCCAATACTTGTTGATTTTCGATTCCAGGTTGCATAAAACTAGCTGTAATATGGACCATTAATCCTAATCTGGCAAATCTACTTCTTCCTTGTAACCAACCACAGAGATTATCACTTAATTTTATTTTTTCTTTAGTTATGCCGAGAATTACTTCACCATGTTTAACTATAATTGATTCTTTCTTGACTAATTTAGTTATTTTTTTGTAATCTGCTTTTGGATTTACATCATAAGTTTTACCTTTGACAAAAATTCTAAATTGGTTATCTAAAGTTAGATCCACAGAACCGGGGCCGATAGCAGATTTATCTAATGGGGTAATTTTAATATTCTTTTTTTTGATTTCTTTTAAAATTTCTTTTTTGGTTAGAATGGTCATCCAATTATACTTCCAATAAATTCTTTTCCTTCTAATAATTTTTTTAGATTACTTAGTTTTCTACCATTAACAATGGCTACTTCCATTTGATTTTTCATTGCTATTTTACTAGCTACTGGATCAAAAGGAGCATGCATTCCTGGTAAAAATTCTCCACCAATAATTCTTTTGAATTCTGGCCAAGTTAATTCTTTAATTGCTTGAGCAGTTTTGTATTTTCTAGGGTCTTTGTCATAGACATAATCTGTGTTTGTGGTGTTGATAATTAATTTAGCTTTGAATTGTTTGGCTAAGATGACAGCATCTGTATCTGTAGAGCAACCAGGTTCGAAACCAGCAGCAATTATAATCTTTTTTCTAGTTCTTATTTTTTCGTGAGGATTATAGATTACTTTATCATAAGCATGTTCTTTAAACATTACGCGGACTAATTCAGCGTTTAATCTAGTGGCCATAATTCCGATCCAATCTTTGTCAATATTATTGGGCGTGGTTAATTTATTGGAGGCTTGTTGGTATTTTCGACAAGTACTTCCACCTCCACAAACCAAGACAAACCTTTCTCCTTTTTTGACAAGGTTTAGAATTAATTTTTTTAATTTTTTAAGAAAAGGAATATCAATTTGATCAGGAACAATAATTGATCCTCCCAAAGAGATAATGGTCGTTTTCATATTAAATATTGATTACTAGTAGTTTATAAATGTTTTTTTGTACTGGTTAGGAGTTCAATTCGCTTGAATAATCATCCGAGCCAACCAATTTGATTTTTCTGTTGGCCAATGGGGGTGTTTCTCCCGAATTTTTTGTTCCAATTCAGCTATTTTTTTTCTATCTTCCATTTTAATTATAAAAATCTTTTAGTTCACTTTCGTAGCAGCAACCGCACCATTTTCCAGTTGGTTCTTTAACTTCTAATTTTGTTTTTAAGTTGTTGAATATTGTCTGGTTTTTTGGTTCTGGTTTTTGTTTACCTAATACTTTTTTGATATACATTATTTCTGTTTTTTCTAGAGTTACTTTTGTCATTTTTTGTCCTCCCTATTTTGTTTTTTTGAGTAGTTTGTGTGGTTTTTGTTTTGAGACATAGTTTAGTTTATTATAATTTGTTGTAGAAAACACAACAACAAAACAAAAAATATATAAATGCTAAAGTGCTTAGTAATTAAATGGTAAAAATTGAAAGAGTTTTGGAAAATTTAGGTTTTAGTCCTAATGAAATTAAGATTTATTTAGCACTTAATGATCATGGTTCTAGTAAGGCAGGTAAAGTCGCTAAGATTGCTAAAATTGATCGAAGTAGTTGTTATAATTCATTGCAACGTTTGATTGAAAAAGGTTTAGTCAGTTATGTTTCAATAGGGGAAGTAAAATGGTTTCAAGCAACTGGACCAAAGAAATTATTAGATTATCTAAAAGAACAAGAAGAAGATGTTAAAGAAATACTTCCTGATTTAGATGCTAGACATAAAGCTAGTAAAATTAAAGGTCAAGTTAGGTTGTTTAAAGGGATTAAAGGAGTGAGAACCATTTTACAAGATATTTTGAGAACTGGAAAAAATAATTTAATATTTGGAAATGAAAACCAATTGGAAGAAAGGATGCCAGCTTATCAAAAACAATTTGTTCGACAATTAAAAGAACAGAAAATTTTTGTAAAAGAAATTGTGCGAGAAGATAGAGATAATCCAACTTCTAATCCAAAACAAACAAGATATGTTTCTAAGTCAGTTGAATCTCCAGTGGTTACTAATATTTATGGAGATAAGATTGCTTTGATTATTTGGACTGATGAACCAGAAGGGATTGTGATAGAAAACGAAGCAGCTGCTAAAGCTTATCGTAGTTACTTTGAATTTATGTGGAAGCATGCTCGGAAGAAGTAGATTTTAGTAACTTTTTTAAATTATCTTTATTATGGTTCTTTGTTGCCCTTGTCGTCTAGTGGATAGGACGCAAGCTTGCGGAATGATTGTGAAAAGCTTGTAACCGGGGTTCAAATCCTCGCAAGGGCAATTTGTTACTATGGTGTAGTATGTAAACTAAAAATTTATAAAGGAATTTAACTTTGATTGTAAATGGTGGTTTTCTAAAGGTGTTTTGGATAGGAATATGCCTAGAAAAAAACATAACATTACACCTGAAATTATTGAACAAGTTAGAGCAATGTATGATGAAGTAGATGATAATGGGAAAAAAGTTTGGTCTCAAAGAAGGTTGGCTAAATATTTGAGGTTACCAAGAACATATATATCTGCATTTGTAAACGGTTTTGCATCACCACATGAATACCGAACACATTTAGCTAAAAAAAGGGGTTTTGCATCACTTACAGAATACCGAACACATCTAGCTAAAGAAAAAGGTTTTGCATCAAGACATGAATATCAAACACATTTAGCTAAAGAAAATGGCTTTCCATCACTTACTGAATACCAAACAGATTTGGCTAAAGAAAAAGGTTTTGCATCACCACATGAATACCGAACACATCTAGCTAGGGAAAAAGGAGAAGAAGAACAATTTTTACTGAAAAAAAGATTACGTTTTAGTTTAGGGGACGTATTAAAAAGGTACACTTTAGATGGTAAGGTTCAATCTGCTCGTGAATATGGGATAGATTACTCAACAATTTGTGAATCTTTAGAAGAAGAAGCAAAAGAAGTTCATGGTAAAACTTTGGAAGACATGAGAGAAGAGGGGTATCATGTTGACCATATTATCCCCGTAAGTTTTTTTGATTTAGAAAACCCAGAAGAAGTTAGGAGATGTTATCATCCAAGTAATCTTAGATGGTTACCAGGGAGAGAAAATATGAGTAGAAGTAATCGTTTTAGAGAGGAAGATTTAGAGGTATTAGTAAGCATACCTATGGCAGTATTTCCTGAACAAATGATGGGTTGTGGAGAATTATTACAAAAATATCCTCATTACTTTGTTCATACCACATAAAAATCAAGTTAAGTTAGTTAAATTTGGCAGTGAACCTTTTTGGTCAAATCCTCGCAAGGGCAAATTATTACTTTTATGTAGTGAATTAATAGAAAGTTTTATAAATGCGTTTCTTTTAATCTCAATTATGTTACTTAAAGCATACCAAAAAGCATTAGGAGATGAAAAACAAAGACAACCTTTCTTGGATTTAATTACTGAACAAGGAATTCCAAAATATGTTAAAAAAATAATTTATCAAGATGAAGACAAAGGTAAAGACATTTATAGGTCTCTTATGGGTGTTGTTTGTAACCCTCTTGCTTTATTACATATCCCTAAAACTTCTTCAACAATAAAGGTATATCCTTTTTCTTTTTCTGGACAAATACATTGTAATTTGGATGATTTTCTTTCAACTTTAAAAGACCATGAATATATTCATGCTAGAGAACATTATTTTACTCCAAACAATATAGGATATTCTATTGCGGCAAATATTTATTTACGTTTAAGAAAATTTGGTGTGGATTATCATTTTAGTAATGAGATGTGGATACAAGCTGCAGAACAGGAATTAAGAGCATGTAATAATCAAATTGAAACGTTTCCAGAAAGAAATTGTTCTGATAAATTCAGAAAGTGGGTTTTTGATCGAAGAAGAGATAATGAAAGAGAAATAGAATCACAATTAAGTTTAATAGCAAAAAGAAAAAAAGAAGAGTGAACTTTTTTTAGTTAAATTATTTTGATGACAATTAAATTTATAAAAAAGAGCTAATTATTAATTGATAGGGTGGTTTTTCTAAAGGAGTTTTGGATAGGAATATGCCTAGAAAAAAACATAATGTTACACCTGAACTTATTGAAAAAGTTAGGGCGATGTACGAAGAAGTAGATGATAAAGGTAAGAAGGTTTGGTCTCAAAAAAGATTAAGTGAACATTTAGGATTACCAAAACAATATATAACTGCATTTGTAAATGGTTTTGAATCTCATAGTGAATATAGGACTCATAAAAATAAACAGAATGGTTTTTCATCTTATACAGATTATTTAACTCATTTAGCTAAGAAAAATGGTTTTTCATCACCACATGAATATCGACAACATATGGCTAGGAAAAATGGTTTTACATCAGAAACTCAATATCGGATTCATCTAGCTCAAGAAAATGGTTTTACATCAATATATGAACGTAGACTTCACCAAATTGGTAAGAGGGGTTTTAATTCATTTGGTGAATATCAAACTCATTTGGTAAAGAAGAAAGGTTGTTCATCATCACATGAATATCGTACTCTTCTAGCTCAAGAAAAAGGTTTTGAATCAACATATAGTTATCAAGTTCATCTAATTCAAAATAGTATTTTTCCATCAATGCATAGTTACTTAGATCATTTAGCTAAAAATAATGGTTTTTCATCAGTATATGAATATCAACTCCATTTAATTAAAAAGAAAGGTTTTAAATCATATTCAGAATACCGATTTTATCTAGCTAGTAAGAAAGGTCTTGAAGATATTGTCAGATTAACAAAAACATTAAGAAATAATTTTAATCGAGCATTAAAAAAATATACTTCCACTGGTAAAATTCAATCTGCTAGCAAGTATGGGATTGATTATTTAGCAATTTGTGAATCTTTAGAAGAAGAAGCAAGGCAAGTTTATGGTAAATCTATTAGTGAGATGAGAGAAGAAAAGTATCATGTAGATCATATTATTCCAGTAAGTTTTTATGGTTTAGAAGACCCAGAAGAAGTTAGAAGATGTTATCATCCTAGTAATCTTAGGTGGTTATCTGGAGAAGAAAATATGAGTAGAGGCAATAGTTTTAGAGCAGAAGATTTAGAAGTGTTGGTTAATTTACCAGTGGAAATTAATCCAAAAAAATGGCTTGCTGAATTGTGGCAGTGAAATTTATTGGTTAAATTGATGCGATAGAACTAATTCAATTTAGGAAATATAGCTTACAGAACATACTTTTCTTCTAAAATTAACGAAAGCTTTATAAAGAAAATACC
>CAYSWQ010000009.1:0-23827 GCA_964434885.1 uncultured Methanosarcinales archaeon
ATAGATAACCAATTAATATTAATAAAAAACTAGTCATTACTAATAATGCATTATGTCTTCGATTAGCATTTAAATAATTCTTATAATAATTTAATACTACAATTCCCAAAATAACCATACTTGTAAGATAAAATACAAAGTACTTGAAATTACTAACTACTGAAATTAAAATAACCAAATAAACAAATAAACCAATTTGACTTATTTCGTAATATTTCTTCAGACGACCTGATTTTTTTTGAGAAATGAAAAAAATCAATAACCAAGCTCCCAACATAGTCATCATATATAGTAAAAATCCTCCTCGAAAAAATAATTCAGAGTATTTTATTCCACTAGCTGCCATTCCTACTACCGGTATCAACACCACCTGAGCAGTATTTCTCAATGTTGAATAGTAAACTAATCCTTGAGTCAGCATCTTAAAAACAAATCCCAACCCAACTAAAACAAAAGCTAATGAAAAATAAGCATATTTGTTTTCAGAACTAATTTTATAAACTCTCCAACTATAAGCTGCTATCAGCAAAGCAATAATTAAGCCAATACCATCAAACAGGATGTCCCATCCTTGAAACCATGTTGGAATGTAAAACGGTTGATACATTAATATTCACCAAATAAATTATAACTTTTTACTACTTGATAATAAAATCTAGTTTACCCATTTAAAAACTTTATGGATTTTTTTATCATATTTCAATTCTTGACCCAATATTCACAACCGATTAATAAGTACACATTATTCTACTAAATACACACCTCAAATACAATTAATTACTACCTTCCCCTTCAGGAAAAATCACCTTCTTTCCTGGAGGTTTTTTCTTAAAAGAATTATTCCATCCCCACTCCACTCCAAAGTGTCCAATCTTCTGAAGGAGAATACCCTCCAAAAGTAAAATAAGGGGGTTGGGTTTGACCAAAATAACTATATTGAACGTCTCCCCATCTTTTTTGTGCTGGGGCACCACCAACACCAGTACCATAAACAGGACTACCAAATAATTGCCAAGTCTTCATCACACTATGAAATCCTGAAACATCAGTACTATAATCTGCCCCAGGTTCAACAGTTAATGGACCTTTATACCCATGCTTTTTCAAAATATGTACTGCTTCCTTTACCGGAGTATTTCCTTGTCCAGGAGCAAGATGATCATCTTGATAACCATAATTATCAACTAAATGAACATTACCAATAATTCCTTTTTTAGCCATCTCATCAACTTTATCTAAAAACCACTTATTAAAATCTTGATCTACTTGCTCAGGGGTTTGACCTTCTTTCCCTTTCCAATACTTTCTCCACATATTCATATGTCCTGTATCTAAAGTTGCTTTAATGTGGTCTTTCGCTTCCTGTTTAGCTTGACTTTCAGAATATCCTTTTTGTTGAAGGGAGTGTATCATTTGTTGCCTAGAACCTTCCACCAAATTAATCAATTCGTCTGGGTGTGCCCCATAGCTTTCTGGAAATAAATTTTCCATAGCAATAAATAATGGATTTTTCAATTTCCCAGCCTTTTCCAATTTATCACTTTCTTGCATAGCTTTGATTGCTGCATCAGCATAAGCTCCACAACTTTGATTGAAAGCATAAGTTTCCGCACTCTCAACATGTTTAATATTTTCCATTTGCTCGTGAGCTTGCGCCCATTGTGAAGCAGCTCCCTCTTGTGCATAAGACATGCTTTGTTTAATATCTCTAATTCCTTTCTTGATAATATCAGAAGTAAGTTCCATATCTGGAGGAATTAAATCTGAAGGTACATAACGCGCTAAATCACCAGCTTGTCTCTTTAACCTCCATAATTCATCTGGATCAGTTTCTTTCTCAATTTTTTCATATACTTCTTTAGCCTTAATCAACTTTTTAAGATTTTTAACACTTACATCAAAAGTTCCTCCATAATAATGAGCGAAACCTTTAGCTTGAGAGGCACTAGTTTCCATCGAAGAAATAACATATGCTTCTTCTGGTTTTACTCTAATTTGATTTACAGATTCAATTTTATCATTAAGAAACCTAAACCATATTGAATCATTTACTTCTTTTTCAGTCATCTTACCTGCTTTCCATTTTTTCCAATCTGCTCTTGCTCTTTCAGTCATTTCATCAGCTTCTTTTTCCATAATGTCCCAAGTCATCAATTGAGTTTCAAAAGCTTCTTTTTCTTTGTTAAATTTAGGCAATCTATCTTTAGGATCAATTCTTTCACCCATATAATTCAAATAATCCCCTGGCCTAACTACTTCACCATTTTTATCTCGATAAGTATTTCCACCATGTTCATCCCAATATTCATTTCCTTCTTCATAACGATTCCAAATAGGTCTAGCTACAGGTCTATTCTTCCTAGCTTCCACTAAAGCTTGTCCTGTTCGGTTATCAATAACTTTAAAAGTTGCCATATCTGGTTCTTCTTTGTAAGATTCAAATCTTCCAGCATATTCTCCTTCTTGATTCCATTCCGCCTCACTCAAAGGTCTTTGAAATTCCCCAGTATGAACTACAACATTCCCTCCTCGCGCAACATCAGCTGCAAACTCTATTGCCCTTTTAATTTCATCTACTGCAAACTTCCGATTAGCTTTAGAAAAATTCCCTTGTTGATCCATTCCTGCTAAACCCATAATTCCAACCGTAGCGTGAGTAGTAAAATCAACTTCTGTAGCCCTACTCATTTCTTCTAAAGCTTGTCTTTGTAATTTACCATAATATTCTGGAGTATGTTGTTGACCTTGACCTTTTCCCGTACCTGTAAATCCTAATTCTACACTTTTAACTCCTGCTCTTAACTTTCCTTGTACTGCAGAAACATTTGGCACTGGACCTAGCCCCATACTCATTCCAATATCTTTTACTCCTACCCCTACATCATTAGTACTATTATCTGACGGCTTTGATTCTCCATATGCCCGATCCATTGGATGTGAGTAAGTAGTGCTTGAACTTCCAAATTTCATTCTATAACAATCTTACCTCTTTTCAACAATAATCAAAGTATTAATGTTTATATAATTTACTGATTAATCAACAAAAAAGTATTCATAATAAATTCAACTCTGATACTCAGTTCCTTTCCCACTACGATAACTACTTTGTAAACTAGAACCAATTTGTTTAGTCAACATAGCCATATTTTCTAATTCTTCAGTTATAGAATAATTACCTGCTTCAATATCTTCTAATTTCTTTTCTGTCGCTGCACTTAGATATTCGATCTTTCGACCTTCAGCAGCAGAAATATATCCTTTCTCCCCTACAGATTGATGAATGTCTTTTAATTCTTGATAAATACTCTGAATCGGTTCTTGACTTAAAGCTGCCGCATAATCACTTTGCATCACTTCTGGAGCCATTACAATTCTCTCCCGAGCAGCGATCTCTTCCAAATCTTCTTGTACTTCTTCTTTAATACTTTTATCGACAACCTCTCCTTTTTTCTCATCACTCTTTAAACCTTTATGTGATTCTAAAACTTCTTTTTCTGCTGCACTCAATTCAACAGAACCTTCTACTGCTACTTGAGGAATAGGTACTTTTCTTTGCCATTCTTCTTTAGCTGTTAATTCACTCTCACTTTCTTTTAACATCTTTTGAGCTTCCGCTATCTCTTTTTTCTTCTTCTTTTCCAATTCCTTCAATTTCTTAATCTTCTCTTCTGGAGCAAGATTCTTTAAATCATCAGCCATACGACTAGAAAACCATCAAACCTTAAAAATTTATCCTCACCAATGAACCATCCGATGAGATTTCTTAAAAATTTTATAAATATTATAACAATGAAAAGTAACAAAACCATTAGCTGCCCCAATATTATCTTTAGACATAGTTAATTTATCTTTAATTCCTTTCGGTTTAGCAACATTCTTTTTTTTACCAACAGTAATAAAATCACCCAGCATTCTTTCTGTAAAACTTTTTTTCTGAGGGGTTTCCTTTTTCTTTTTATTTTTAACCTCTTCTCCTGCTTCTTCCAAATAACTAAATAATTCATCACCTAGTGCTTCCATCGCTGCCTTAACAGAATCAGAAATAGTTTTTAATAATTCCAAACTTTCTCTTTGTTTCATTTCCCGATATTTTTTTATTTGGTGTTTATTCCAAAGATATCTTCGAATATTCAATTCTAATTGACCTACATGAACTGGTCCTCTTTGATAACCTTCTTGAACAAATTTCATACTTGGACTAGTTCGATAATTAAAAGTAACTATTAAAACTCCATGGTGCTTACCATACTTACGAGAAGCCAATAACTCAATGTCAACCATACTTCCCTCAAAAGCAGCTATTAAATCAGGAGCAGAAGCATGCTTATCCTTGGGTGACATTCTTTGAATATTTTTTAAATATGGTTTAGACCATTCCATATACATTTTAATAATATCAAAATGTTGTCTTAAATACTGCAAAGTGAATCTTCTCCGATTAATCATTTCTGAATTTGTTCTTTTTTTCCATTCCATAAATTGTCGAGTATGTCTTTTCAAAACTTCTTTCACTTTTAAATTAAAATCTAAAGCATTAACATAATTTTCCATTTCAGCTGCATCTTTAAATGGAGGTGCATCAAAAAACAAATCTGGTAAGGTAGTAAATTCTAATTCTCTAGCCATCCCATAAACTGAAGCTGCATTTTTAGCTCCCCCCTGAACAAGATCAATAAACATTCCTTTCAAAGTAATTTCTGCCCCTTTCATTCTTTGATTCATAGGTTTATCTCCTTGCATTGCTGATTCACGATAATAAGTTAATCTTTCATCCAATATTCGTAACTCTCTAACTAATTGAAAAAGCTCTTTCACCATTTTGCCAATGGTTGCTAAAAATTGAGAAACCTTATCTTGCTGACCCCCTAATCTTTGTTGAGTAATTCCAAAAAAAGCACTAGTTTCAGCAGAAGCATAAGTGTCTTCAGTCTTTTCAATATGGGGAAATCCAGCATCATAACGTAAGTATTTCAAAATCCAGAAGTAAGGTTCTTCGATATTCAAATCTGGAACTTCATACATAACTCGGAATCTTTTTTTCGGCTTAGGAAAACCAGTAGGCACAAAATATTCTCTAAAATCTTCTGCTACTTCTTCCTTTTCAAAACCATGTTCTTTCAATAATTCCGAACTAACCATCTGACACCTTCTTTTAATCAATTAATATCTTGTGGTTTAAATAGTTTTCTGACATCTAAAAAAACCCAATCCTTCTTTCTCATAAAAATCAACTTTAAAACCAAATCCTTCCAAATATCTTTTCCACCCAATAAAACCAATATTATTAACAACATGTTGTCTTTGCCAAGAATTAACTTTCTCTTTTGATTGTACCACCACCAACTTCCCTTTTTCATCTAAAACTCTACCAACTTCTTGCAACAACCCTTCAAAATCATTAACATAATTCAATAAAAAAACCATTGTAACAGAACTAAATTGTCCATCAGGGAAAGGTAATTTCTTCTCAACATCACCCACAAATCTCTCAACTAAATTATCATTCAGCTTCAACATTCTTTCAGAAATATCAAAACCTACAGAATTAACATAACTATAACTTCCACAACCAATATCTAAATTTTGATTTCCACTACTTTTCTCCAAAAAACTCAACTCTTGTTTAATCAATTCTCTTTTTTCAGAACTAATTTTGTTTCCCCACATAAAAGATTCTCCATTCCAAAAAGCTCCTCGAGAATCAGGCCAACCTTTCAACCATTTAACCTTCTTAGAAAGCGCAATAATTTTTTCTTTAGCCCTATTATCTCCATAATCTAATTCCAATTTCCTCAAAAAAAAATCATCTTCCATTTTAAAACAACAAAGCTGCAAAACTCATAAACCCATTAAAGATCATTCCTCCCATTAAACTATCGGTCAACAAAACTACTCCTAAAACCAACATTCGACCTACACAAATATAAACTTCTCGACTAACAAAATAATAAGCCATCTGTCCTTCAACTTTATCGTACTCTAAAGCTCCTACTGGAGATTCAATCACTCCATGTACCAATGATCCAAAAATTGTAGCCCCAAAAACTCCTGCCACTGAAGAAATTAATGCCCGAATAAACCAAGACAAACTTTCAAAACCAACACTCCATCTAATAATTCTCCTTTTACTAGTATGGTCACTATATTCTCCCATTATCCAAATAAGAATAGCACTTACGCCTGCTGTTACTGAACCAACTATTCCCAATGAAAAATAATCACCCAATATACCAAAAATAAACAAAGGCCAAATTACTCCTACTGCCATAACTCTAGAACCACGACTTACAAAAAAAACAGAATTCTCCCAATGTTTCCTAATAAAAATCTTTTTCAAAGAAAAGTGATACCTAATATGTTTGTCTCGACTTAAAAATAAAAAGAAAGCAGAAGAAAACAATAAAACAGAAGCCAATAAAAAAACCAATTGAAAGCCTGCATATTTTATTAACACTCCTCCCAACAATGGACCTAACATAGTTCCAAAAATTGAAATACTAGTTCTCTTACCAACTTCAGCCCCACGATGACTATGGTGGCTAGCTTTATAAAAAACAGAATGCATACCTACCCAATAAAAAGACATCGAACATCCAATTAAAATCCCAGGAATAAAATAAGGTATATTAATTATCGGCATAAAATATAATCCCAAAACAAAAAACAAATACAGAGGTACACTCATTAAAATAGAATGTTTAATTCCGTATCGAGCTGAAAACTTAGCAGAAAGTGGACTAAAAATTGCAAAAGATAAAGAATAATAAACAAAAAAAAGTAATGTTTGAGTCATTGGATAATTTAATTCTTTATGTAAATAAATCGGCACAAATAAACTAATCATAGAAATCGCAAATGATTTCAAGGCTACTGAAACATAAATTCGGTTCAACTCTTTTTTGGGAAAAAATCTCCACCAAAAATGTTCGTGATGATGATGCATATATCATGTAAACTTCCAGTGTTTTTAACTTTTACTATTACCTCACAAAAAGATTAATAAAGAATTACTTGATTCTATTTTAAAATAGGACCTGTGGTCTAGTAGCTATGACATCGCCTTGACTAATAATCTTATTCAAAACGGCGAAGATCCCCGGTGCGAGTCCGGGCAGGTCCATTAAAAAAGAGAAAATGGATGGATCAACAATTATTGAAAAACCACTTTACACTTTACCTCAAGTAAAGAAAAGATTGATCATTCCTAAACTTGTTAGTTTTTTTCTTTTAGGAATTATTTTTTATCTCGGAATAATATTAAATATGTCTTTATTGAACTTAACTGGAAAAACAAAAAATCTAGTTCTTGCAATCTCATTGATCTTGTTAGTGTTCTTAATTATTTTTGGAATTATCTATAATTTACTCAAAACAAAAAAAGAATACCTTTTCTATAAAAACAAAATTATATTCTGGAAAAAAGAAATTCCTTACAAATTAATACTCAATATGGAAATAAAAAGAAATTTTTTAGATAAAATTTTCAAAACTTATTCTTTACAACTAACAAAAAAATTTAGCATCAACAACATTCCCGAAACAATCCAAATAAAAGATTATTTACAAAAATTAATTAATTATAATAAAAAATACAACCAATCTACTTCTACTCTTTCTTGAAACTAATATATTCTTTAATAATTATTGCCGTTAAAGATAAAATTAAAGGGCCAATAATCAAACCAACTGGGCCAACCAACAATATTCCACCAAAAATACCCACCATTATTATTGCCGGGTGAATTTTAGCTTTATCTCCAATCATTTTTGGACGAATAAAATTATCTAAGCTACTTACAAAAATAAAACAAAAGACAAATAAACCAATTCCTTTATAGATTAAAATATTAGAATTTTGAAAAATTCCTTCTAATAAGATAAAGATTGCTGCTGGTACCCAAATCAACCCTGTTCCAATAAATGGAACTAATGCCAAAATTGCCATCATCGCTCCCCAAAATAAAGGGGAACTAACACCAAAAATTAAAAAACCAATTGTTCCGAAAAAACCCTGCATTAATGCAACTAACACATACCCATAAATAATTGAATGAATGACTTCTTGTAATCTACCAATAATTTTAAGATATTTTTTCTTTCTCATCCCAATATATTTGAAAATTTGATTGGTAAAAAATTTTCCTTCTCTTAAAAAATAGAATAAAGTAAAAAACATTACAAATAAATTTAGTAAAATTGCTGGAATACTTACTAAAACAGCAGAACCTTTTTGAATCACCCAACTAGTTATTGATTTAAAAACTTCTTGAAACTGAAAATTTATCTGGGGATCATTACTAAAACTTCTGACCATATTACAAAATGAATTTTGACAATTCTCAAAAAAACCAGTAGATAATTTTTGCTTA
Source organism: uncultured Methanosarcinales archaeon (assembly GCA_964434885.1). GTDB lineage: Archaea > Nanobdellota > Nanobdellia > Woesearchaeales > GW2011-AR9 > CAYSWQ01. Next base: position 8,370 of record CAYSWQ010000009.1, read on the forward strand.
CTTAAAATAAACAAAGAATATGATTCTTGAATCATCCCATTAACAAAGAAGATAGAAGGGATAATAATCACAACAAACACTGCAACACAAACGAGTAAAGCGGCAACCATTCCTTTACTCCTTACTTTTAACCATTTATACACTGGATAACTAATATATGCTAATAAAGCTCCTAAAAAAATAGAGATTAAAAAAGGTTCAAGCACTAAATAAGATAAAACCACTAACAATAAAAACAAAGCAACCGGAATATAATCTCTAAACCCTATTTTTATTCACCTCTGACAAAAAGATATTTTATTTATTTATTAATCTATCTATTACATACAACCAATATGTCAGTTTTGCCAAAGGAGCCACATTTTTTGTCCGTAGGCAAAGCCAAGGATAAAAAATAACTGTGGTGTGCAAACTGACAGATTAATTCTCTATTAAAAACCAATATTTTATATTTAAAAATTATCTCAAAAAAATTTCAGAAAAAGAAAAAAAGAAAAAATAAAGGCTAAAAGCCTTATTTGGTTGTGGTTGCAGTTGTAGTTGTAGCTGCTGCTTTAACTACAGTAGGTGCTCCCAAAGTTGCGTCTGTGTAGGTTGTACCAGATACTTCTAACTCCATTCCCTTAAGTTCACTGTATCTGTGAGCAATTACTTTACCTGCAAGTCGGGTATCTTTTCCGCTGTAACCAGCGACTAACATAGCCATCTTTTTGGTAGTTGCGTCTTCGTACATTTTAACTACAGCTTTTCCTGGACTAAATCCAGTAGTACAAACTTTTGGGTTACCCATCAACTTAGCTGACACACTGTTAACACATGGTCCACCAACTACAATCATATTCTGAGCTCCGGTGCTCTTAACTTCAGAATCCAACTTAGTAGCGTCAACAACTTGTACTAATGCCAAGTCTCCACCACTTGTGGTTGTTGTTTTGGTTGCTCCACTTGTCACATATACTTGTGGTAATCTCTGGTTCTTAGGGTAGTTGTAAGTAAACAAGTTAGGTGCACTACTTGGTTCTTCATAAGTAATCTTTCCACCCATACTTGTGTATCCATACTTAATGTTCTCTTCCCCTTCTGGTGTCAACAAGTTATCTTCTCCATCTACTTGGAAAGTATTTACAGTTACTTCGTTTGTAGCTGTAGCATCAACTGCCAAAAAGATTATTGCTGGTTCAATATTATCGTAGTCATTACTATTTGTTGTATTTATGGTCATGTTAACGCCATCTACTGTAGATAAACATCTTGTTGTTGGAACATTTGTAAGACCAATGCTAGCCCCATAATAATCTACAACATCTACATTAGCAGCTGAAGGAGAACTACCTCCACCATTTTGATCCACTCGGATATCAAAATCTTTACCTGTTTTCGCTGAATTGTTCTCCACATTAAATGAAAAACCACCTACTTTAATAGTAGATACAACGTTTCCAGTAGCTGTGTTCACTGAGTATTCCAATGTCTTTCCACTTCCTAAGTTCTTAAACTTAATCTTTGGACTGGTAGCTGTACTCTTATCTGCCCCTTTATACTGTAAGGTGTAAGTTTTAGCTGTTCCATCAGTAGAAGTTCCTCCAGTTATAACAAAGTAGTCATTTTTAGAAATGTTCAAATTCTCTCTAAAACTAACACACTTCTCACCAGATTCTTCACTCATTGTTAAGTTTTCACTATTGGTTGCATAGAACAAAGGCATACTTACTTTGTTTCCATCTCCATCATAATAGATTAACTTATACTTTCGATCAGTAGTTGAATCCAACTTGATATCATGGTTATCTTCAGTAGTTAATCCTTTGTATTCAATGTCCCAGTTGTTAGTGAATAAAATTTCTTTTTCATCTCCAACAGCTTTAATGGTGTCACTTAATTTCTTTCCAGCACCAACATAGTAGTCATCTTGTGCAGTCATGTTTATTTGAATAGTAGACAGACTAAATGTAGTGTTATCATCAGAACCTGTGATAATTACGTCTGCACCATCAATTGTTTCTCCACCAACTGCCATTTCATTACTAGATACTGCATCTGTGATGTCGTTATCTCGTAATTCCACTTTACTAGCTCCAACAAAGAAGTCAGCACTGTGAACTCCACCAGCATAAGCTTGGTATAACAACTCACTAACACCAATTTCATTACCATCTTTCAGCTTATAAGTATCTCCTACTTGTAGCTTATCGGTTGATTCACCGTTAACAGTAAACTTAGCATTAGTTTCATCAGTATACACTAACTTAACTTTGTATGAAGAAGTTCCAACTTTGTAAGTTTTTTCTTCTCCTTCTTTCAAAGATCCACTAGTTGAACCACCCATCAAAGTTAGCTTAATACTATCTTCTGGTGTTGATTCTGGTCTTCGAGCTAATACAATAGTGTATTCTTTTCCTAGCATAGTAATCTTGGTGTCTTCAAAGTCCTGCAATACAGTTCCAGAAGTACTAGCTGACCCAGTAGTTGCATATACATCACTTTCTGCATTAGAATTAAATTCTAACTTATATTCACCAATATTCATTCCACTATCAACGAAGAAAAAGACGTCTGTAACATCATCATCACTTTCTGCATACTTAACAATTTCGTTTGTATTGGTGTTACCAGTATCAAAGTATAAATACTGACTAAATGTATAACTTGCTTCTCCAGTTTTATATGTTCCATCAGCCAAAGCTTTTAACTCATCTTTACTCAAATAAGTTAACATATCATATAATTGCTCTCCAGAAATACTTCCTGCAGCTGCACTAGAGTTTGCCATTTCTAAACTTTTAGATGAAGTTGCTGCTTTCCAAGCATCTCCACTGACAGTTGTTGTTTTACTGGTGCTTGCTTTCTTATACCACATTGCTGTTGCAATATCAGTCATAGCTAAGTTATCGATAGGCTTTGCAGATTCCCCTACAACGAAAATTCCGTTAAAAACTCCGTCTGTCTGGAAAGAATTCGGATAAGAACTCAAATCTGCAGCCATAGCTCCCATGACTGTAGCTCCCAACATTGTGGCTCCGGCTCCTAATGCAACCAGTCTTTTAACCACTTTTTTTATTCGCATTTTGTATAACACACCTCCGTGTTAAATCTCTTTTTCTTGTTTTTTCCACCCGCCTAAACAACATCAACAAAATTTTCGAAAGAAATGCCTTGATTGAGTACCTTTAATCTGACACATCTTTTCGATTTTATCGACGAGGTTCTTAACGGATTAAGAGATTAGACTCTGATTTGATTTATAAGCTTTTCGCAATTCTACCCCTACAAAAGAATTTAATTCTGTAGTGAACCTCTCAAACCCAAAAATTTTGGACTTTCAAGAGTTCACTATTATCGAATAATGAAACTTAAAAAAAGAACATAGTTCTAGTTTTTTGTTAAATTTGAGTTCAAATAATAAAAAAATAAGAGGAAAACAATTTAAATACTTCTTCTTTCAAAATCAAATGAAACTAAAAAATCTAAACCTACCTGAATATTTCAAAGAATTCTATCAAAAATTCGAAAAACTAAACCCTATTCAAGAAAAAGCAATCAAAGCAGGTTTATTAGGAAAAAAATCACAACTCATTTGTGCACCAACTGCTTCTGGAAAAACATTAGTTGCAACGATGGCCATAGCCAATACTTTAGACAAAGGTAAAGCAATTTATATTGTTCCATTAAAAGCATTAGCAAATGAAAAGCACAAAGAGTACCAAGAATTACTCAAAAACACTTCTTATCAAGCAATTATGAGTACTGGAGATATTGATTCTCCTTCTCCCCATTTATCAAAATATGATTTGCTTATTTTAACTTCAGAAAAATTTGATTCTCTAATCAGACATCGAGTTTCTTGGCTCAATGAAATTAAAACAGTAATTATCGACGAGATTCATCTTCTAAATGATCCAACAAGAGGGCCAACTTTGGAAATCATCATCACTTTACTTAAATCCCTAATAAAACCTCAAATTATTGGATTATCTGCCACCATTGGAAACCCCAAAGAACTTGCCAACTGGCTAGAAGCTGAATTAGTCATTGACACTTGGAGACCAGTAGAACTAAAACAAGGTATTTATCATAATGAAGAAACAGAATTTTATGATTAAATTTCAGTCTGTTTTAATCTTTCATATACTTCAACAGGAAATGTCTGTTCTCCAGGAAATTTTGGAAAATTTTCATAACTTCTGTGAACTTCAAATGTCCAATGTTCTACTCCAAAAAATTGCATCCACACACCACCAGGATTAAGATCAAATTTAACCCTTTTTAATCTGTATAATGATCCTTGACGATTGCAATCTAATTCCAATGTTAATGATTTGTGTTTTTCGGGACCAACAAACATGCAACCTGCTTCTACTGCATAAACTAGATTTATGCTTCCTTCTATTGGTTTAATAATGGCATCAGAATTTGCCAAATACCTCATTAAATCACATATTGAAGTTTCTGGCATGTGTTAAATTCAGTTAAAACATATTTAAATATTTATATCTTTTAAAATATAATAAATCACATTAATAATCCAACAACCTTCTCAAAATTATCATTACTCTGATCTTTCTTATACTCTTTCAACAACTCAATCATCTCTTCTTTATCCACTAATTTATTCCTTATTAAAAATTCTCCAAACTGAGTAACATTATGTGGTTTTTTACTTTGATAACATCTTTCAAAATCAATCTGTACTGGTCCATCTTTACCAACAATAATATGTTTAAACGGACGATGCATTTCTTCTTTATTAATTTCTAATTTATCCATCTGATAACATTGCTTCAAAACATTAACAACTACTTCATTAACTTTCTTGCCTTTTAAAACAAAATTAAGAATATCTTCACCTTCAATAAATTCTTCAATCAAAAAATCTTTTCCATAAAAATACAACTTTGGTCCAATATCATATTTATTCAAAACCCGAAGATATTGTACTTCATTCTTAATCCTCTCTACTGCCTTACTTTTCTTCCGAGTTACCTTAATTGCTACTTTCACAGGTTTTGGCTTAGCAAAATGACTTTTTACCAAAGTAGATATATCAAACTTACCTGTAAAAACATCTCCTCTTTTACCATGTGTAAAATACTTAATTTCATAAACGTTCTTCTTCTCCAAATCCCGCAAAACTTTTGATTTAACAACTTCATAAACAAACAACTCTTCAAAAAAAGGTAAATTGATCTTTTCCAATTGTTTATATTCAAATAAGTTCTGTTCAATAATTTCTTCAACTTTCTCTTTTTTAGTTAACGAAGAAAACAACAACAATATTTTCCCTTCAGCCAACAAATGATTAGTAACTTCATTAAAAAATCTTTCAATTAACTCCCACCCTTTCTTTCCCCCATATAATGCAGGATCTTCAATTAATTCTCCAGCCACTTTATCTTGAGGCAAATAAGGTGGATTAAAAACAATAGTACTAAATTTTCCTTCCACTTGAGAAAAAAGATCACTTTTCTTAACTTTAAGTTTCTTATTATTTAATTTTTCTAATTTCTTAACTTCTTTCTTCAATTCTTTGACTGCAACAGAATTAATATCGACAGCCAAAACGTCTCTCACTTCAATTTTTTTTACTGCTTCTAAAGCCAAAATTCCAGAACCAGTACCCATATCCAAAACCCTACCTACTGCTAACTTCTTAACATATTTTTGCAGTAATTTGGAATCTTCTCGCGGTTCATAAATTTCCATAAAACCCATAAAACAAAATATTTATATAAAACTTTTTAAATCAAAAGCAAATCATAGTTTAAATGGGTAGTCCCATTAATCTAATGGGCCTGTGGTCTAGTGGCTATGACAGTGCCCTTACAAGGCATTGATCCCCGGTTCGAGTCCGGGCAGGCCCACCATTTTTTCTTACTTTGTTATTTTTCCAATTGTTGACGAGAGAGGGTCACGAACAAAGCGTAAGCGAAGTGACTTGATCCGGTTCAAGTCCGGGCAGGCCCACCATTTTACATAAAAACAGTTGTTTCCAAATCCATTAATCTATCGACAAAGCCCCCTCTATAAGACTCAAATCTCTGATCAAATTCACTTCTTAAATTATCTCTATTCTCCTGACTAGCTAAATAATTACCCACAACTCCTCCACCAACAAATCCTAAGTAAAAACCAATTGCTCCAATAAGATAATTGCATACTTCCATTTCTTCGGGGAAAAATTGGGCACCTAAAAAATATCCTCCTATTCCCAAAACTGTTCCCCCAATTGTTCGACCCCAAGTACGATTTCCAGACTCATTATCTTTAAACTGTTCAAACAAATTCATTTCAGAATTAACTTCATGATAAGCTTCTAAATTTCTTAACACAGACATAGATTTATCAATTATTTCTTTATAAATTTCAAGTTCTACCTCTGGCCGAAAACCCAATCTTGATAAAATTGTATTTTTATAAGCATTCTGACAAATTACTATTGATTTCAAAAAAGAATCATCCCAATTTTCTCCTAACTTAGGTACTGCTAAATCAACAAAAGATTGATAATCATAACATGGGCTTTCCATTCCTTTAATTTTACTAATCAAATTACCTGTAAACGAACGTCGGTCTCTATCCCATTCTTCACCATCGTAAGTATAAGTGTCTTCCTCACTTTCTTTTATTTTCCACAAAACTGGCAAATAACCAATAGTTAAAGTACAAATATCATCAATTACATCCTCATAAAACTGCTCAGCTATTCTTTTTTTAGCAAACTCGGTTTTCCACCTAGGAATTCTTATTTTTTTACGCTATCCAAGTTCACTCTGTAATTCTAATACTGCTTCATCTAAAGTCATATCTTCTCTACAAACCATTTATTTTAAAAAACTTTCTAAAATAACTATTTAATAGTAATTAAAAACAAAACCAAAACCTTAAAAACCATAACATTTTCTCTCTATTAATGCAAGAACAAATCTTTGATTTAATTGTAGAAAAAGACGATGTTACTTGGAAAACAATTCTTTATGATTTAGTAAAAACTGAACAGATGAATCCTTGGGATGTAGATTTAAGAATTCTAACCAAAAAATACGTTACTACAATTAAAAAAATGAAAGAAACTGACTTGAAAGTTTCTGGAAAAGTCCTTCTTGCTGCAGCTATTATGCTTAAAATGAAGTCACATAAACTTCTTCACGAAGATATCGAAGAATTAGATCGTTTAATTGCTTCAACCGAAGAACACGAAGAAGATGAATTTTTCTCAGAATTCACTGAAGATTTATTTGAAAAAAATCAAAAAGATTTGGAAAAGAAATATCAATTACTTCCTCGACAACCACAACCAAGATCGAGAAAGGTTTCTATCTATGATTTAGTTGATGCTCTACAAAAAGCCATGGAAACTAAAAAAAGAAAATTAGCTAAAATAAAACCACAAAAATTTGTCATCCCTAAAAAAACATTTGATATTGTCGAAACCATTAGAGATGTTTATGCCAGAATTAGACATGGTTTTCAATCTGATCAAAGCAAAAAAATGACTTTTACTCAATTATTACCAAAAGGAGCTCAGAAAAGAGATAAAGTACATACATTTATTCCTTTACTTCATCTAGAAAATCAAAAAAGAATTGAAACCAAACAACCAAAACACTTTGGTGATATTTTCATAAAACTTAATAAGAAAAAGAATGGTCATGTTAGATGATGGAAAAAATATTCTTTGTTGATCAACACAATAATAAATTATGTGGAGTTCTTTCCAATCCCTCACAAGACCTTGACAAACCAATAATTATCCTATGTCATGGATTTAGTTCTAGCAAAGACAGTTCCACCTATGTTAGATTACAAGAAGAACTCAACCAAAAAAACATCTCCACTTTCAGATTTGATTTTTTTGGTCATGGAGAAAGTGCTGGTGATTTTGCCGAACTTACTATCAGTAAAGCAGTAAATAACCTTTTAGGGGCCATAAAATTTCTAAAAGAAAAAAATTATTCAAAAATTGGATTAATCAGTTCTAGTTTTGGAGGAATGGTTAGTCTTGTTACTGCCACTCAAACTCAAGACCTCTTTGTCCTAGGTCTGAAATGTCCAGTCTCAGATTATCTTGGCAAATTGATTGCTCAACACACCAAAAATAAAATCAAAGAGTGGGAAGAAAAAGGATTCCTTTTTTATCACAATAAAAAATTAGGTAAATTAAAACTGAATTATTCCTTCTTCGAAGATTCTAAAAATTATGATAATTATTATGAACAATACAAAAATATTACCATCCCTACTTTAATTGTTCATGGAGACAAAGATGTTACAGTCCCAATTGAACAAAGCCATAAAGCAAAAGAAGCCATTCTTAATTGTGAATTGGAAGTGATTCCGGGAGCAGACCATTATTTTAGAGAAAAAGACTATTTTGAAAGAGTAATTAATCACTTAACAGAATTTATAATAAAAAATATTTAAAAAAATTATTCAATTAATTCTTCTTTAGCTCTATGAATCTGAGCAAAATAAGGAACAGCTACAATATAGTCTTCTCCAAAACCAGCAATATCTCCTTCGATAGCATCGCAAGTTTTTCTTAACTTATTAATAGCTCTTTTTAACTCAATTAAATCTTTATCTTTTAAAGGTTTAATATTAATCAAAGCAATAGTAGCTCCTTCTCTTAAACAATCTAAAATTCCTTTGATGTCTTCAAATTCTTCCATCACATAAGGGCGGACAATAATTCTAGATTTCTCTTCTTTGCCATGATCTAACTCAACATATTCCTCAAATGGTTCTTCTACAACCTCTTCTTTAGGCTGACTTAGTTTGTCTTTTAATTGTAAAAAAAAGTCTTTCATTTTGATTAAACCTCACTCTTCTTGTTTTTGTTTTTAGGAGAGAATACTTATATATAAATGTTTTTATAGTGTAGTATCACTAACTCTGACCACTAATTTTGAAAACATTGGAATAAGCTGTTTTTCTCTTTCCTTTTTTACCAAAAAGTACTTTCGCCCTCGGTAGTTTAAGTGTTCCCAAGATCTTAAGTTTTGATTTTATTTGATAACTTATCAAACGATCTTCATGTCCGTCTATCTCTGCTAGTTTCCACTTCACTAAGGTTCCTTTTTTAGTATGTTTGATTTCATGAGGTTTCAATGTTCCTAAATCTAAACTTTTCTCAATATCTGCAATTCCTGGAACTAAATCTACTACCTCAATGTTTTTCAATGTTTTTTTAGTTACGTTTTTTAATTGTAAAGTAATTTTTAAATCTGATAATGTTGAATCTTTTTTAACTGTAGTTGATGTTTTAGATAATGTTACTGGTGATTTTGTGTATAAGTAAACAAAGAATAATAACAATAAAACCATTATTCCATAAAATGGAAATCGGTAATTATGGATATAAGTTAAAGTGACTGTCTCATTTGGACTTAATGTAACTTTCCACATCAAATTCTTTTGACCATTTTTGAATGCCAATTTTGCTTGTGATTTAGTAAAAACATTCTTCCAGAAAGAAATTGGTACTAATACTTCCTGCGTATTTTTAACATTACCTGTGTTCCTAACTAAAAGTTTCTTAGTAGTTTTCAAAAAACTATCTGTTGTTGTTGTCTTAGTTGAAAACTTTGGTGTTAATGACACAATTTCAATCTCTTCAGATAAAACCTTAACTATTTCTTTATTTCTTTCAAAAGTAAAAAACAAGAAATGTTTTCCTGGCTTTTGCATCGAATTTGGAGAAACAGTAAATTCAACAGTTTTAGTTCCTAATGGTTCTAAACCAATAGTTGTCTGCTTATTAAATTCTTTCATATCACTCTGTAATCTAATATTCATCTTAGAAATATTCAAAGGGTTCTTATTTTCCAAAGACAATTTAATAGTTTGTGTTTTCTGAGGATCTACTTTCTTAACCATATCTAAACTAACTTTAATAGAAGGTAAGTAATCTAATGGTTTATCTGGATCAATATAAACAACCAATGTTTTAACATGTTTTTCTCCCAAGTCTGTTTCAATATTCATTCCTAATTTATATATTCCAGGGTTGAATTTTTCTGTCGGACTAGCTTTAATAATTGTTTGCTTCTTTTGATTTGGCTGAATCTCCATAATTTTATCTTTCAATGGAGAAGGTTCAATATCCCATCCTTGTACAAATGAAAACAAAGAATATCTTTGTGTCTTATCTTCATTATTAGAAATTGTTACTTTAAATGAAGCTGTTTCAGAAACTATAATAGAATTTTTAATCGGCTCAATTTTAATTTCAGATTTAGCTCCAAAAGCAAAAGCTGATAAAAGAACCATTACAAATACCACAGATAATATTCTCCACCTCATTTTATAACTAGAATAAAAATAAACTAATATTTAAACTCTTCGTTTTTAAATCTTAGAATACCTAACGCCAACATATATAAACACCAAAACTTTCCTTCTCACATGAAACACAATCTTAAAATTACCCTAGTTCTTTTATTCATCTTTCTAGCTGCCCAATTCATTGGCATCGCCGTCATATATAATTACATTGATCTAGAAAAAACAAAAGCTACTGGTAAAACAACCTTCCAAGACTTACCAATTGGAGAAAGACCCCCTGTAGATGAAAAATTTAGCTTTATTCCAGTAATTATTGCTGTATTAATTGGTACTGGGATTCTATTCTTATTAATCAAATATAAAGTATATTTCCTCTGGAAATTATGGTTTCTAATCGCTATTATCTTGGCCTTAACAATCAGTTGGGCCGCTTTCCTAAAACCAGCTTATGCTCTTTTCCTAGCTCTTCTTTTCGGCCTCTGGAAAATATTCCGACCAAATGTTTTAATTCACAACTTTACAGAAATATTCATCTACGGAGGTTTAGCTGCTATTTTCGTTCCTTTATTCAATCTTCTTTCTGTAAGTATTTTACTAGTTGTAATTTCTATTTATGACATGTATGCGGTCTGGAAAAGCAAACATATGATCACTTTAGCAAAATCCCAAGCCAAAGCCAAAGTATTTGCTGGATTGTTAATTCCTTATTCTATCAAAGGAAAGTTAACTAAAACAATAAAATCGCGTAAAAAAACCAAACGTAAATCAAGTATAAAAAATATTTTTGAAAAAAAGAAAATTCCTAAAAAACAATTAAAAAACATCAGAACTGCTGTTTTAGGAGGAGGAGATATTGGGTTCCCTTTAATTTTTACCGGAGTTATCTTAGCTAAGTTTGGTTTATGGCAAAGTCTAATAATTCCTATCTTCACTGGAATAGCTTTACTCTTCTTATTATTAAAAGGAAAATCCAAAAAATTCTACCCTGCCATGCCATTCATCAGCGCTGGTTGTTTCGCAGGATTGTTGGTTGTTTGGTTGCTTGAGTTAATAATATAAAAATCACTGTCCCAACTTATAAAATTTGCTCAACCTATGCTGTGGACTTCTAGCTGCATAAGCTTCTGGTGAAATAACCAATCCATCTTTCGCAGCAATTGTTTGTACTCCTGTCTGTTTCTGTATCTCTCTAGCTTCAACAAGCGGATCTGCTTTTAACATCTCAAAACCAAAATGAGTAATCACTGCTAACCGAGGTTTAACTTTCTCAATAATCTTAATTGCCGATTCTGTATCTAAATTAAATTTGTTTGCCTGATCACTTGGAAAAACTACATTCAAAATTAAAATATCGGACCCCCTCATTTCTTCCACTAATTCCTTACTATATTTTGTATCTGAAGTATAACTTAATGTGAATCGAGGACAAAACAACTTAAACCCAATCGCATTGGGATCACTATGTTCCACTGATAAAGCATGAATTTCCACTAGCTCTATCGCCACTTTCTGCCCTTTATCTAAAGTAATAACTTTTTCCAACAAATCTTTATGATACTTAGTCAAATATGGTCGTTGTTCTTTCAAACCTTCCACAATTGTTTTATTTGTTACTAAAACTCCCCGTTTATCTAAACCAGATAAAGTCATCGCTTCAATCACTGCATTCATATCATTACAATGATTAAGGTGATTATGAGAAACTAAAATTGCTGTATTAGCTCGTAATGTAACTGAATATTCTTTAGCTTGAGTTAAAGAACCAGGACCAGGATCTAAATGGAATTGAAAATCATCAACCTTTAATAAAATCCCTCCAGAAGCTCTTAATTGCCGAGAAGTAACTGAACCTCCTCCTGCCGTACCTAAAAAAATAATTTGTGATGTCACTCTTGAATCTTCAACGAAAAGCAAGTTAATAAAGATTATTGTAATACACTAGTTAATTTTCATAATCTTTATAAACAAATCACCATAAAAAGTAATGAAAAAAGAGCTAGTTTTAAGATATAGTGTAGGACGCAAAAAATTAAAGATTTTTTGTGGACAAACTACATTAGAAAGATAAACAATATGTTTAGTCTTTCTTTATGGATTTATGGAGGAAAATCAAATGACTAATCAAAACGTACAACCTATTTTCATATTACCAGAAGACACCAAAAGAACTACTGGTAAAGACGCTCAAAAAAACAACATCGCTGCTGCTAAGGCAGTTGCTCAAGCAGTAAGAACGACTTTAGGACCTAAAGGAATGGATAAAATGATTGTTGATTCCTTAAATGATGTTACCATCACTAATGATGGAGTTACCATTCTTAATGAAATGAACATCGAACACCCTGCTGCTAAAATGGTAGTTGAAGTAGCTAAAACACAAGAAGATGCAGTTGGAGATGGTACTACTACTGCCGTAGTCTTGGCTGGTGAACTAATGAAACAAGCAGAAGACTTACTAGATAAAGAAATTCATCCTACTGTCTTGGCTAAAGGCTATCGTTTAGCTGAAGTGGAAGCTCAAAGACTATTAAAAATCATGGCTGAAAATGTAACTGTCAATGATGACTCAATCTTAAAAAATATTGCCATCACTGCTATGACTGGTAAAGGTGCTGAAGCAAATAAAGAAAAACTAGCTGACTTAATTGTTCGAGCAGTTAAAGGGGTTTCTAATCAAACTCCTGAAGGAATACAAGTTGATATCAACAACATCAAAGTAGAAAAAAGAGTAGGAGAAGCTACCCAACAAAGTACTTTGATTGAAGGTCTTTTAATTGATAAAGAAAGAGTTCATCCTTCTATGCCAAATAAAATTGAACAAGCAAAAATTGCTTTATTAGACCGAGCATTAGAAATAAAAAATACTGAAATTGATTCTAAAATTCAAATCAATGATCCTAATCAATTACAAGCTTTTCTGGATCAAGAAGAAAAAAGTCTTAAAGAAATGGTTGATAAAATAAAATCTTCTGGAGCTAATGTAGTAATTTGTCAAAAAGGAATCGATGATTTAGTTCAACACTTTTTAGCAAAAGAAAAAATATTAGCAGTAAGAAGAGTTAAGAAAAGCGATATGGAAGCATTGGTTAAAGCTACTGGTGGAAAAATAATTACTAGTTTAAAAGAATTAATTCCTCAAGACCTTGGTTTTGCTGGTTTAGTTAAAGAAGAAAAAGTTGGAGATGAAGAAATGATTTTCATCGAAAAATGTCAAAATCCTAAAGCTATGACTCTCTTAGTTAGAGGTGGAACAGAACATGTTGTTGAAGAAATCAAAAGAGCAGTAACCGATGGAATTGGAGATATTGCTGCCACCTTAAGAGATGGAAAAGCAGTTGGGGGAGCTGGTGCTCCGGAGATGAAATTAGCAAAAGGCCTAAAAGAATATTCTTCACGTTTAAGTGGCCGAGAACAATTAGCAGTAAAAGCTTTTGCTGAAGCATTAGAAATAATTCCAAGAACTCTTGCTGAAAATGCTGGTTTAGATCCAATTGATGTCTTAACAGAACTAAGAAGCAGTCAAGAAAAATGGGCTGGAATTAATGTCTTTACCGGACGTCCAATGAATTCTTGGATGCAAGGAGTAATTGAACCATTAAAGATAAAAACCCAAGCCATTAGCTCTGCTGCTGAAGTAGCTGAAATGATTCTCAGAATTGATGATGTAGTTATGGGTAGTAAAAATACTGGTCCGTCTCCTGGAGCAATGCCTCCTGGAATGGGTGGTGGAATGCCAGGTATGATGTAATTAGTTTACCCAAATAAATAAGATTAGCTGTAGGGAAAGAGGTGTGAGGAAACCCTACAGCTAACCAAGAAATTCTTTTTGTCTTTTCATCATGTTTTTTTGTTGTTTTTCTACAACATTATATTGATCAAAAGTTCCTTTAAATCCATCTTGAACTGCAAAATCAGTTTTTCCATTAACTAAAGTACATTTTCCAAATTCACAAATAATTTGTTTCATTTTTCATTTGTTGTAAAGCTATTTCCATAGCGTTTTGATTAAAACCAACTATCATCATTCCCCCAATCTCAATCACAGGAACATCAAGTTGTCCACTTTTTTTTAACATTTCTTCTCTTGCTTTATCACTTAATGAAATGTCATATTCTTTAAATTTAATTTTATTTAAAACAAAAAAATTCTTAGCTTCCTGACACCAAGAACAACCCAAATGAGAATATACTTTTATCATAAAATATAAACTGGCAATCAAAATTTAAGTATCTTGTCTCTAACCCTAAAACAAAAAACAAACATATTAAACACAGTGTTTAATAATTAAAAGTAAATTAGTTAAATACAAAGAACTATTAAAACATAAAATGGAAAAGAAAATTATTGTCGCTCCTGTTGGAGATTATATGGAGGAATTATATATTGGAATAAAAAATATTCCTACTGAAAAAGTTTTTCTAATTTGTCCCAAAGATAGATTAACTGATGCACAAGAAGCACAAAAAAACTTAGAAATGTTTAAAATCCCCACTAAAATAAAAATGATTGAAGGCAATATTTGGGAAGAAGTTTTCAAAGAAGTTGCCTTAGTAAAAAAATATGAAAATCAAGAAGTAATTGTTAATGTTTCTACTGGAGATCGTGAATCTCGTTGTGCTGCTACTTCTGCTGCATTTATCAATGGTCTAAAAGCATTTGGTGTTGAAGGAGACGAAATAATGATGCTTCCAGTTTTAAAATTCTCTTACTATTCTATGTTAACTGATAAAAAAATGGCTTTGTTAAAAACAATTAACCAAGATTGTTGTGCTTCATTAGAAGAATTAGGTAAAAAATCCAACATGTCTTTACCCCTTGTTTCTTATCATATCAATGGAAATCTTAAATCAGAAGGTTTGAAAAGCATGGGTTTAGTAGAAACTGAAGAAGCAAAAGGGAAAGTAAAAATCAAACTTAGTTCTCTAGGTAAAATGCTTCTGAAAGGTTATGTTAATTAATTTCTCACTAAAATTAAATTATTTCTTTAATCATTAAAGATTAATATTATATTATCAAAAATTAAAAATACAAAAGTTGGAGGTATAAAAATGGGTTGTGAAACAAACAGTTGTGAAACAAAAAAAGAAAGTAAAAAAAGTTGTTGTTCCAGTGGTTGTGAAATGACTGATGGAATACTTAAAATGGCTGAGGATGCGTGGGCAATGGCAGTAAAAGA
>CAYSWQ010000010.1:0-22789 GCA_964434885.1 uncultured Methanosarcinales archaeon
AGAAAAAATATACCCAAGGTTTGGAAGCAGCTAATCGTAAGTTCATCTTCTTTTCAGATAAATACTAACTAGTATAAAAAGGATTGCTAAAATTAAAGCCATCAAAAATATTTTCCAGGCCATGGACACAAAAAAAGTAAGGGGAAAGGTAGTAATCAAAAAAGAATTCAATGGAAATTGCCAATTCCCTTGCGGGAAAAAGATTTGGTGAAACCAAGTAAACATTAGATTGAAACTAATCCAAGTGAGTAGTGCTATCCCGCCCACGAAACCCAACGTGGCAATTCCCCCATATTTCAATAAATTTATTTTTTCCTTTTTTCCAAAATATGTAAAGATTAAAGTACAAACAAATAACAACACATAGAACAAATAATTGGTCCCATTCATTACTTGTTGAACATCATTTAAGTGAGAGATTTCTGCTTTAGTAATATTTTTTTGTTCTAAATCCAGCCAAGACCTTTCTCCATTTAATACCTTTACAGTATCTTTTTGATTTTCAGCCATAGTTGTAGTAAATAAAACCACCTTATAAGAAAATAGAATTAACAAAAATGGAATTAAAACCACAAACAAAACCATGATTGTTTTTTTGTTCATTCTTCAATCTCCAAATTTTTTAATTCTCTTTCCAGAAAATTCATCACCAAATCCAGATCTATTCCCCCATAACCTTTGCTCATTCTCATTTGGAGTTCCTTATTAACCCGCTTAAACACTTGTTCTTTGATCTGTTCCAAATCTCGTTGGGGCAATTCTCTATCAATTGGATTTATTTTCTCTCGGTATTTCTTGGCCACCTCAAAACTAGTTACACTTTCTTTATCATAGTGGTTTCTTAAGATTTCTTCTTTGGCTGATTCTTCAAGAACACGATGCACTACCAAATTAACTAGATTACCAACGAGTAATTGTAATAATTTATTTCGATTTTGACTCATTTTTCTTCATAATATCATTAAATGTTTGATCATAAACCTTTTTGAATTTTTTGAGAAAAGATTTTTCTATGAGATTTTCTTTTAACTGTTCAACCACTCCAGAACCGAATGTTTTTTCGATGTGCCGATCTACTAAAACTTTAGTTAATTTCTTCTCTTTCAAAAAAAGATTAATCGCCACTAAATTTCTTACCAGCTTATATTTTTCCTTACCAGTTAGCAAATCAAAACTAGTTAACAAGGATTTACTTTTCAATAAATGCAAATCTAATAGTTTATAATTAAATTCGTTTTGATATTTGAATAATTCCCTTTTTTTAATTACATATTTACTTAACATCATTTGAAATAAGGGATCAGTTTTTAGTCCTTTAATTAGGCTTTTCCTATTTAGACAGGTGAAATGAATGGCGATTCCCATTTTTTCCTGAAAATACTTTTTCCAACTCGGATTTACTTTCCCCTCCGTAAGTAACAGGACATCAACATCACTAAAATTAAAGCCAGGTTCCAAAAAAGAGCCTGTCAAAATCACATTATCTACTGCTTCAAAATAATCAAATAGTTCATCTTTAATTAGGGTTTTAATTGGTTCTAAATAATTAAGATTATGGGTGTAAAAATTTATTTTTTTTCTTTGGGTTGGAACTATTTCTACAAAGTTTCCTACCCCAAAACCTGGGGGTCTGATTTTGGGGAGGTAAACTTGGTCCATTCTACTACCTTTGCTTATTTTACTAATTATTACCATATTACGTAAATTTACGTAATATTATATAAAGTTTTTGGTGAGAAATTGAATAACTTCAATCGCATTCGAAACAATAAAAAACTATTTAAAAAACAAGAATAATCTTTTGGTATGCCCAAAAACAAATTATTGTTAGTTGATCTGAATGACAAGAAAACCAAGAAGTTAGCAGAAACTATCACTAGCGATACTTCACGGAAGATTCTTGATTATTTGGCTGAGAAAGATGATACTGAACAAAACATGGCTAAGGAACTAGGAATTCCCATTTCCACCATTCATTATCATTTGCAAAAATTAGTAGAAGCTAGTTTAGTGGTAGTAGATGAATTTCATTATAGTAAGAAAGGCCGAGAAGTGAATCACTATAAGTTAGCTAATAAATATATTATTATTGCTCCCAAGAAAGTTTCTGGTATCAAAAGAGCTTTGAATAATATCTTACCAGTTGGTTTGGTTGTTTTAGGTGTTAGTGGAGTGATTAAGTTAATTAGTTCATTAACAAGTAAAGTTGGTCCAGTCCAGGAAAAAGTTTTAATGGCAGCAAAGCCAACAATGGCTAAATCAACTATGGATGGAGCTGCAGAAAGTGTTAGGGCTGTATCTTCTACTCCAGATATGGCTCTTTGGTTTTTGATTGGGGGGATGAGTACTATTGTGATTTATTTGTTGGTAATGTTAATAAAAGAAAAATTAAAGAAATGATTTTAGTTTCGCCAATACAGCTTCAATCAGTTTAATCAATTCTTGAATCTCTGATTTCTCAATAATTACTGTGGTAGAACTAGATCCAATAGTTAGGGTCTCACTATTCTTTTTCAAATGATTGGTTCCATCATTAGCAGTAGCAAAGACATAAACTTTGTCTCCTGGGTCAGTGTAACGATGATCTAAATCAAAAGTCAATGTAGTTCCGCTTTTGACATCTCTGAATACTTTGGCTCTTACTTGTACTCCATCAACCATCCAACGAAGAATTACTGTACCTAGTCCCTCATCAGAATAAGTAGTTTTGACAACTAACTTATCTGTAGTGAGGGGGGAAGAAGGTGTGATTTTGATTTCACTCAAACTAGGCATATTATTTGTAGTGGTTTTTTCTTCAGGAGGTGGTGTGGCAGTTAATTCATATGCCCCTACATCAAATGCTTTGCCTTGCGGCCTTACATTGCCTGATAAATCAGTTGTAGCTAAGGTTGTAATTCCTGTATCTATCGCGGGGGAGTTTTCTTTCAATTGAAAATTATTATTGGGAGCGTCAACAAAAAGAGCGTCTTTAGTTTCCATCAATGAAGCATCTAACTCTGTTAGTTTCTGACCCCAGCCTTGTTGAGCATAAGTATCTCCATAAGCAACACCTTTGTAATCTATGTATCTGCCAGTTTGAGTTCCTCCAGAAAAGATATTGTTTTTTATAGTTAATTTGGCTTGGTCATTAATCCAAACAGAACCTACATTTTTATGGAAAATGCTATTCAAGATTTCTACTTCCATGTTGCTTCCTCCACCATCATAACCAAAAGTAGCAGTGTAAGAGTTCTGTCCATTTTTATTATGGTAAGCAACTACGGAATTAATGATTCGATATTTTCCAGGACCATCAAAAACAATCGCAGCATCTGCTCCTGTATCAGTTGAGATACTGTTTATGATATCTCCTCCTTGCCAGAATTTAATTCCATTTCTGGTGATGTGTTTTACAATGGTGTTGACAACAGCTACTTTACTGGCTTTAAGATCTATTCCGTCGGCAGAAGCACCAGTGACAATACTGTCTTCAATGAGGATATTGTTTCCTGTTTCCATCGCAATACCATCAGCTCCAGAACCACCTCCTGCGGAGCCAGTTAAATCAATGTTGGTATTGGTAATGCGAATATCTTGACACGGAGGACCTCCACAATGCAAACCAATTACATAACCAGATGTATCTGGGTTTTTAATTTCAATATTTTTGAATAATGCTCCCTGGAGAATAGTGTTAGTTCCATCATAACTACCAGCTAAGCCTTCTCCACTATTAGTAATTTTAATGTTTTTGAGGATTAAGTTTTTTTGGGTGGTGCTTTTTCCGAAATTTATTGCAGTGGCAAACCCATCTAAGTTAAATCCATCAACAATTAAATTATCACCAGTTAAGATGAAACCATATCTAGAGCCAGTGGATTTGATGTTAACTATTTCGTTTTGGTAATTGGTAATAAGAAGGTTATTTTTTGATACGTGTAATCTCTCGTTGTAAGTGGGGAGAGAGTAGGTACCACCCCTCACGTAGATACCATCTCCCTCTTTGGAAATAGAAATCGCTTTGTTGATAGTTTTGAACGGTTGAGATAAAGTTCCTGAATTCGAATCAGATCCTGTAGTAGCTACATAGTACTTATTTCCAGAAATAGAATATGCTCCTGGATCTTTAGGGAATTTAGTGTAATCAACACCAGCAATTTCTGGTGCAGCGTTTGCTGTAAGTGTCATTAAAATAAGTAACCCAATTATTAAAAAATATTTCATTTTATTGTCCTCCTTTGTGATATTACTTATCTTTTTAAGGGGTTTAAATTAGGTGGGATGAGAATACTAGCGTTATTGGTGAATGTTGGTGGGGTTTTTAAGAAAAATGAAATAGAAATAAAACTTGTTTTAACTTGTTCGAATTCTAAATCTCAAAGCAAAAGGAACAATCAAAGTAGTAATAAAAGCAACTAGCACCAGGATAGTAACGTGAGTGATGGTTAAGATGCCGATTTGTAGACCAACTATGGCTAGAATTAATTCTACTGTTCCGCGATCATTCATTCCCAAACCAAGAATGAGAGAATCTTTTTTTTGTTTGCATAATAAAGCTCCTGCCCCCACCCCAATAAATTTACCAACAAAAGCAGCCAAGAGAATCGCAAAGAAAAGCCAAGGAGCTGCAGTTAATACAGAAAAGTCAACTTTAAAGGCAACTGTGACAATGAATAAAGGTCCTAAGAAACCTAAAGTTAAAATGGACATTCTATCTTTTAATTTTTTAACCAATACTTTCCCAGCAATTTCTTCTCTGACCATTAATCCTGCTAAATAAGCTCCGATAATAAAATGGATGCTAAGCATTTCTGCCAAGAAAGCAAAAAATAAACCAACGATAATAGCAAAAGTAAAACCGCGAATGGTTCTCTGTTTCATGAATTTAGTAATGTAAGGGTATAATTTATATCCAATAAAAAGCGTTAAGAGGAAAAATAAAGTTACTTCACCGAAGGTAAATAAAGCTCCCGAGAGATTTAGTTGTCCTACTTTGGCAGATTTGACGGCTACTGCTAAAATGATAAAAGAAAGAAGATTGTCCACCATAGCAGAACCCATCATGATATTTCCTAATTTACTTCTAAGGAGTTTTAGATCTTGTAAGATTCTTGATTTGGTAACCATAGCTGTTCCGGAGATAGCAGCACCAATGAAAATTCCTTGTAAAAGTGTTCCTCCGAAAGTAATGGTGGCGGCAAAACCTAGGAGGAAAGGAACTAGAGTGCCTAAAAAACCAATAGTTAAAGCAGATTTACTAATTTTTAATAGCTTTTTGGGATCAGTTTGCAAACCAGCATAAAACATCAGGAAAAACATTCCTAATTTAGCTAGCATATCCAATCCATCTGAATAAGAAATTAAATTTAATACTGGTGGTCCAACTAACAATCCTGCTAGTAATTCTCCTAAAACTGCAGGTAATTTAATTCGTTGAAATAATTCTCCCACTATCCAAACAATTGCTAATAAGAAAAGAATACTGACTAAAGGTAGGTTGAATACTTGTAAGAAATTTTCAACGAAAGTCATACAAGAAGGAAAATTTTAAGGTTTATATAATTTATCTTGAATTAAGAATAAAAAAATTAAAGAAATAAAACATATAAAATCCAACCAGCAATAACTAGCCAAATAGCCCAGAAGAACCAAACTCTTTTCTTGTCTTTTAATAAAACCTTAACCCATTTTTGATAATGTTTTGGGTATTGGATTAACATCAAAGCAAATAACATTGAGCCTAGCCATAACGCAGGAATTACTTGAATGATTGTCAAAGTGGTTAAGACAAAATAACCTAATACTACCATCAAAATTACTATCAATATATTTAGTATTTTAGTCTTATTGACAAAAAGATCTACTATTTTTAACATCCACTCTGGCTTTACTAAAAATACCAAAACTTTCAACAATATACCTATAGCAAAAATCAAAGAAATTATTTCTAATGTGTTCATACTATCACCTCTAGTTTGAAGTAATGGAAAGAATTATTTAAATTTAACCCGATTTATTTTTTCCAACTGGGGACCATTGATTCGCAATTGCAAGCGCAGGGAGCACTTGATTGGCTGCGGTAATCTGCTTGGGCAAACATTTTCTCGAAAGCTGCTTTGAATTCTGCATCCATGTATTTGATTGGGCATTCTTGTTTGTCATCAATAGTTAAGCCAATATGTAAATGGTGTTCTCCATGAGGAATCAAAACTGCTTGGGCAAGATAATCTCCTTTTTTGACTTTATCTCCAACTTTAACTTGAATGTTTTTTAAACCAGAATAATCTAAATTAAAACCATTGCCTCTGATGTTGAGAATCTCTCCCGAACCTTCTTCTTTACCAACTTGAATTCTTTCTATTGTTCCGCTTTCCGCAGCATAAATCTTGGTATCTGGTTTTAATTCAAAATCGAAAGCACCATGGATTTGACCAGACATTATTTTTGCACAGAAAGGAACAATTCCCCAATATTTCGTAGAGTAATCTTCTACCTTGAAAGGTAAAGATAAAACTGGTGCATTTAGATCAGTAACTGGAGAATATTCTTTGTTAGTTAAACATACTTCTTTTTTAATTGTTGGTTTTTTGGTGGTGGTTGTTTTTTCTGGAAAATTGTTTGTATTACTTTTTGGATATTCTTTTTGGAATTTATTTTTAATCGGTTTTTTTAGATCTTCTTTTGTTGATTCTTTTTTCATTTGATTTTTCTGAAACAAATTTTTGAACCAGAAAATTATTTTATCAAAAAAACCCATTGGTTTTTTCTCAAATGTTGGTGGGGTTGATTTGGAAGAGGTAGTTTTTTGAGGAAGTGGAACAATATTTTTTTCTGACTGAGAATTTATACTTGGCTGACTTATATTTGAAGATTGATTCTCAACTTTTTTTGTTTTTTCAGTGTAGCTTTCTTTTTTAATTTTGGGTTTGCTTCCAAAAGCATACAAATAACCATCCCATGATCCGATATAAACTGTACCATCTTTGCCGATTGCTGGAGAAGAGCCAATCGAACCTGCTAAATATTTCCATTTTATTTTACCTTCTGAAGTCAAGGCATAAAAATAACCATTATTTGACCCAAAATAAATAGTACCTTCTTTGCCGATGGCAGGAGAAGAATCAATTTCTTTTCCAGTATCGTATTTCCAATTAATTTTTCCAGTTGGACTAACAGCATAGAAAACACCATCAATATCACCAAAATAAATTGTTCCATCCGAACCGATAGCCGGAGTACTCATCACTTCTTTAGTTGGTAAAGTTAAAGTCCATTTAATCTTTTGGTCTTTAATGGCATAAATTCCAGCACCTGTTTTCTGAGTATCAATGAAAGATCCCAAATAGATTGTTCCATCATTAGCTAGCGCTGGACTAGATTCTAAAAACAAAGGGGTAGCCACTTCCCATTTCTTATTTCCTTGAGGACTATAGGCAAAAAGTTTATTACTTGATGAATCAGTGGGTAAGGCAGTATAAATGGTCCCATCTTTTCCAAGAGTAGGAGAATTAAACATTCGTGTCTTAGTACTCTTCTTCCACTTTAATGACCCGTCAGGATTGAAGGCATACAAACCCCCTTTTGGAGGAGAAACAGTCATATAGATTGTACCATCACTGCCAATAACTGGGGAAGCCCAGGAATCAAAAGAAATTCCCATTGCATATTTCCATTTAATCTTTCCATACTTATCAATAGCATAAAATGATTGGTCTCGGGAAGCAAGATAGATTGTTCCATCCTGAGCAATAGCGGGAGTGGAAGATGTACTAGAAAGGTGGCCATATTTTTGTTTTTCGATTGGAGTACCAATTTTTACTTTCCATTTTTGAGTGCCATCTGGATTAATGGCATATAAATATCCATCATGAGAACCAACATAAATAGTTCCATCACCATCAATAGTCGGGGAGGATTCAATTCCATCTCCTGTCTTGAATTTCCATTTTACAGTTCCATCAATATGACTAGTATCATAATGAGATAAACCAGTACGTTGATTATTGCCATGGAAAGTGCCCCAGGCAGAATCTACAGGCTGGGCAGAAATAAAACTAAATGAAATGAGAAAAATTACTAATAGGGTTGCCTCTTTTTTCATAACTAAAGTAATGCTTAATCATTTATAATTATTTGGGAAACATTTGTTGCAACTAAACTTTTTTAAACATTAAAACATTGCTTCTGTTTATGAAGAGATTGAGATGTTTGATGTTGTTTTTGTTAGTTGTTGTTTTTCTTTTAAGTTGTACTATTCCTGAGAAAAAGGAAATAAGTTCTGAAAAGAAAGTAGCTAACATATCTAAACAATTCTCTAAAGAAAAAGGAATCACTAATTTTTTTGTTTATCAAAACAACATTACTATGCATAATGCATTTTATGTTAATTTCCCCCTTAATAAATCAACGGCAGAAAAAGTTGCCTTGGATTCTTGTGGATGGAAAAATTTAAAGATTGGTGAAAAATTAACCAAATCTGTTGGTGATTGTAAAGATTACTGGAATTTAGAAGTTAAAGCAGAAGGACATTGTCGGAAACATGTGGTTAATGTTTGTGTAGATAAACCAAAAGTATTTTGTGAAGGCTTTGCCGTTGATCAGAAGTGTGAAGATGCTAAGAAACCGAAATGTTCCAATGAAACCAAAAAATGTCCGGATGGAACTATTCTTACTCTTTCTTTACCAGATTGTAAATTTAAAGATTGTCCAAAAGCACCAGCTACTCCTAAAAATTATAAAATTGAAAATGGCACTTTACCAGAAAAGACAATCACTGTTAGTTTTCCATTAGATAAACAAGATGCTTTGAAAGTGGGAATGGCTGCTTGTGGAGTGGATAAGAATTCTAAGATGCCCCCTAATGTTTATGAAAATGTATTGTCTCAATGTTTTAATGCTTGGGATATTAAAGATAATTCCAATCCGTGTGATGTAAAAAGAGCAATTGTTTGTGAAAATGTCAGTTATGTGAAATGTAGTTCTGGAGGTCAAACAGGTACTGCTGAATGTATCAATAGAACCCCATTGATTCAAAAAGAATATCATCCAAAATTCCTTGTTTTCCATCCAATTAATTTATCACAAACCAAAAAGTTTTCCAGATTTAGAAGTTGTTCAGGACATGATTATAGTGGTTATAATGTTAAAGGAGAATTGGAAACAGAAAGGTCAATGAAGCATTATATTCGTAGAGGAGACGATATTCATGAAATGCATATGTATGCGCCGTTTAATGGAACAGTTTACAAATATTATGCAGAACAAAAAGGGAATGATTATGCTTTAGAAATAAGAGGAGATCACAGTGGAAAATGGCTCTTTGAATTTGGACATATGTTTAAAATGGAAAATTTAAAATTAGGGGACAAAGTTACGGCGGGTCAATTAGTAGGTAGTACTAAAGTTGGTGGTCCTTATGGAGGTACTGAAATCGCATTATATTATTATACAGATGGGAAAGGCTGGACCAGAGATACCCCATTTAATTATATGTCAGATGAACTTCTACGAGATTATGCTGCGCGTGGATTAACTCCAGAAAATATGATCTTTACTAAAGAAGAAAGAGACGCTGATCCTTGCCGATGGAAAGGAGAACCTGCAGGAACTTGGGTTAGTTTGAAATCCTCTTAACTCTTGCAAGAACAAGAACTAGCTGAGAAATTTAATTCATATCTTCCATCTGGACCAATCCGATAGAATTGTAAATGTCTTGGTTCTACACTATTGACTTTTTCAAAAAGATCTGCTACAGCTTCTTTTCTTGTACCTCCAAGACCAAACATTTCTTGAATAACATCAATGACAACAGTACTACCTGGATGCTTACTGAAACGCTCTTGGTGTTTGTTGTATAAATCTCTTGCTTTGGTAAAATAAGGTGTTATTTCCATCATAATTGAGAAAATTAATTGTTTTTTTAAAAATCTTCTGAAATTGCATTCAAGTTAATAACTTCAATTAGGTTTGAAGTTTACCTTTATATATAAATAGAAGCATATCTTTATAGTAAGTGGTGATGTTAAAATGTCTAAATTTATGATGAAATGGAAAATATTTAGTTTAATGGTTTGTTTATTGATAGTGGCTATTGCATTAGTTGGGTGTACAGATACTTCAAAAAACCTCTTTTGTAAAAATCCACGAGTTTGGATTAATGACAAATGTTGTTTAGATTCCAATTCCGATAAAATTTGTGATGAGCAAAAGATTTCTAAATTTAAATCAGGGGAAGAATTAGTTAAAGCTTTTGAAGAGGCTCAAAAGAATCGATATGGTGGAGGATTGAAGGGAGGAATGGAAGTTCTTACTATGGCTAAATCAGCCATATCAGAATCTGCAGTTGCCGATACTGGTTCTACAGATTATTCATCAACCAATATTCAAGTAGCTGGTGTGGACGAAGCAGACATCATTAAAACTGATGGAAAATATGTTTATGCAGTTGCTAAACAAAAATTAATTATTGTACAAGCTGGTAGTGGGGCGGAAATTTTAAGTCAAATTAAATTAACTAATTTTAATCCGATTGAGTTGTTTATTCATCAAAATAAATTATTGGTATTTGGGTATACAAATCAATATGAAAAATCAATTGGAGAGAAGACAACACTAATTGCACCCTATCCAAGATATTCTCAATTTATGGCAGTCAAAGTTTTTGATATTAAAAACAAAGGGAATCCGAAACAAATTAAAACAGTTGAATTTGAAGGGAGTTATTTAACTTCTCGAAAAATTGGAGAAAATGTTTATTTTGTAATTAATTCTTATCCAAAATATAAACCTCAACCATTGTGTGGAGATTTAGTGCCTTTGTATAGAGAAGATGGCCAAGAAGCAAAACCAATTGCTAAGTGTACTGAGATTGGATATATTAAACCAATTCAAGCCAGTAATTTCATTACGATTGCTTCTATCTCGATGAAAGATCAAACTATTAACAAAGAAACTATTGTTGGGAGTGGTCAGAATGTTTATGCTTCTTTGAAAAATTTGTATATTGCGCAAACTAGTTGGCCAAGTTATAATAAAATTGGAGTGCCAACTTCTGGTTATTCAGAAAAAACAGTGATTACTAAATTTTCTTTAGATAAAGGTAAACTGGTATTTCAAGGAACAGGAGAAGTTAAAGGCCATATTTTGAATCAGTTTTCAATGGATGAGAATGAAGGTTATTTCAGGATTGCTACTACCAAAGGTCAAGTTTGGAATAGTAAAGAAAAATCTACTAACAATGTTTACGTTTTGGATAAGACTTTGAAACAGGTTGGTAAAATAGAAGATTTAGCTCCGGGAGAAAGAATTTACTCCGTTCGTTTTATGGGTAAAAAAGGATATGTGGTTACTTTTAAGAAAGTTGATCCTTTATTTGTTTTAGATTTAAATCCGAAAAATCCAAAAGTGTTGGGGAAGTTAAAAATCCCGGGATATTCTGATTACTTACATCCCTATGATGAGAACCATTTAATTGGAATTGGGAAAGAAGCAGTAGAGGCAGAAGATTACCGAACAGGTAAACAACTTGATTTTGCTTGGTATCAAGGGATGAAAATGGCAATCTTTGATGTTAGTGATGTCAATAATCCTAAAGAATTGCATCAAGTAGTGATTGGAGACCGAGGAACTAACTCAGAAGCATTGCATAATCACAAAGCTTTTCTGTTTGATAGAGAGAAAAATCTTTTAGTGTTACCAATTCTTTTAGCAGAAATCAAGGGAGAAAAAACCAAAGCTAACCAGTATGGAGAATACACTTTTCAAGGATCTTACGTTTATGATTTGACTTTGAAAAATGGATTTAAACTGAAAGGAAAAGTGACCCACTATGATGATAATCAAGCTTTCAAGAAAAGTGGTTATTATTTCCGAGGCGATTATTCAGTTAAAAGAAATCTTTATATTGATGATAACTTATATACTTTTTCAGATAGCAGATTACAACTGAATAAGTTAAATGATTTGTCTTTGGTAAAGAAATTGAATTTTAATTAATTTTTTTATTTTTTAACTTAAAGTTGTCAATCCAGAAATAATTTTTTCCAAAAGAAGATTGGAGCGATAATGTTCATCTAATTGAAGTTGGGAATCTTCATTGTTAAAAATTACTAAACCACAATTGGAAAAGGTAGTGGTTGGGAGTTTTAAGTAATTAAACAAAGTGGCGTTGATATTTCCATGAGCCACTACAAGAACATCAGTATCAAAATGATTGGTGAAATCTATTAAAGTTTGAGCCATTTTTTCTCCGTGTTCTTCAATAGTTGGTTCTAAGTTACATTCGATTAGATTGCGGCCTTGTAATAAATCTAAAAGAGGAAGATACATACTTCCAAAAGTGGTAAAAAAATCTCTGACTTCGTCTTTGTTGTCTTCGCAGTATTGTAGTAATCCATCTACTGAAAACTGATTAATTTTTGATTTGATTTCAAAAGGACAATTTGAATCAGCGAACATACTCATCAACCCATATTCTAGAGGAAAACATTCTTGTATTTCTGGTCTGGGGAAAAAATTAATTCCTTGATACAATTTAATGTCCATCTTGTGAGCTATTGTTCTGGCAGTTTGATGAGTACGAAAACTGGTGGAAGTCATAAAAACAAAATCTTTTTCATCTAAATAACAACCTAATACTTGAGCTTGTTTAATTCCTTCCCCAGTTAAGTTTAACAAAGGAAGGTATAAATCATCGGTAATTTTTGTGAGAGGAATTATTGTCCCATTGTAATCAGAAACACCTTCTGCTTGTTCATAAAGTTGTTTAAAATCAAGTTCTTTTTTTTGAAGAATGAAGTTTAATCTAGAATATTTAACACGACCTTCTTGTAGCATCTGTCTTTCTACTTCTAATTCATGGCCATAATTATAATCCATTTCTCCGAGAATTTCTCGATCAATTAAACCCCTTATTGTGGGTGGGGTGATTTTTTGATTGATTACGTTCTCGAAAGTTTGTCCATGTCGAGTTAAGTATATTTTGTTCATAAAATTAAAAGAAAGAGGGTGATTTATAAATCTTATCTAAGTTAGTATTTAAAAGTGGTGATTAAGTTCATGGCAAAGAGATATAAAAAATTAATTCAACAACTTCTTCAACTCTTTAGAAATAATTTCTCCTGAAGCTTTACCAGCTAATTTTTTCATACACATACCCATCAAAGCACCAAATGGAGCTTTCTTATTTTTATCTACAATCTGTTTGATGGTTTTGTGGAGATCTTCAGAACTTAAAGATTCATATTTTTTAAGATTGAAGTTATCTTTAATCATATCAATCAAAACATCTAGAATAATATCTTTGGGAAATTTATCTTCAGACAAATGTTTGAATATTGCTCTAAAATGATCTTCATTTAATCTAGTTGGGTCAAGTTTGTATTTTCTTTTTATTTCTCGTAAAGTAGAAGTTAGGGTTTCAGCGATAAATGCAACTTTTATTTTTGGATAAGTTTTTACTAATTCTTCAAATAAATCTCCTCTTTCTTTAACAATCAATTCTGCTAAATCTTGACTCAAACCTAATTTGACAAAACGTTTGACTTTTTCTTTAATTAATTCTGGAATTTCGATGTCAGCCATACTTAATTGAACTAAAGGAATATCAGTTTCTGGATACATTCTAGCGGCTCCAGGTAAAGGGCGCAAGTATTTAGAAGTAAAATCTGGTTTGACATTTCTCACGTGAGGTTTTTCTTTTCCCTTGGTTTTAATTTGTCTTTTTATTTCAGTTTCAATATATCTCTCCATTACCCTTAAATCTTGAACCCCTTTCATCTCCACTCTTTCATGCCCTTTAATAGAAATATTAACATCTTGTCGAATGGTTCCAATTCCTCGACGTACTTTTCCAGTAGAACGTAAGATCATTCCAATGGTTTCAGCAGTTTTTTTAACTTCTTCTGGAGTTTGCATGTCTGGAGCAGTAACAATTTCTAATAAGGGGATACCTAACCGATCTAAACGATAAGTAACAGACTCTTTATCTTCTTTGATTCTTCTCGCGGCATCTTCTTCTAGAATTAAATAATTAATTCCAATCTTTTTTTCTCCAACTTGAATATGTCCATTTCTACCAACTAACATAGTTCTTTGAAAAGCAGAAGTATTACTTCCATCAACCACTGTTTTTCTCATCACTTGGGCTTGTTTAGGAATCTCACAATTCATCATCTTAGATACAGTTAAAGCAATCTTTAATGCTTCTGAGTTGATTGGGTGTGGTGGTTCTTCATCTAATTCTACCAAACAAGTGGTATCTTGATAACCTTGGTAAATGAAGTGTTTGCCCTTTAGTTGTTCATAAAAAGCAGCGACATCAACTTCGCCTTTTTCTCCAGCTACTGCTCTTAATTCTCTTTGAACTTCAAAACCAGGTTTATCTTCTCTTAATTGACTGGGACAAGAACAAAATAACTTGTTAGAATTTAATTGTTGATGTATTTCTAACCCAGATTTAAAACCTAATTTTTTATAAGACATAAGAAGAGGAAAGTGAGTTTATTTAAAATGTTTTTTGTTTGTACATATGAGATTGTAAAAAAATTAAGTTAAATAGTGGTGCTTAAGAGGAGAAAGTTTATATACCTAAAAAAAATGCTCTTATATTATTAAAAGAAGGTGATATAATGAAAAAAGTTCAAAAGAACCAAGTTAACAAAAATTTATTATTCTTTGGGATAGGTTTTGTGTGCATTATAGCTGTCGTGGGTTTGGTTTTAAACCTGAGTGGTTCTAATGCTACTGGAGCAGCAATTAATGTAGAGTATTATGGTGCTTCTGAAAAATTAATGGAAAAAACAGGTACTTTGCAGACGTTAGTAGATTTAAAACCAGCAACTCTAAAAACGTTATCTACTCCAGAAGGAAGATTAGAGATTGCTAAAACTATTAACCAAAAAGTTGATTTCAAAGCAGGTGTGTTAAATATCTACAAAAATGCACCATATTCTACTATTTCTGCAGGGTCATTAAATGGAGTGAGTTTAGGGGCAGCTAAAGAAGAAACTACGTTTATCCAAAACTTAGATTGTTTGAAAAAAATAGGGGCTAATTTTCGTAACAGAGATGGTTTGAAATTGGCTTTGATTTCTGAATTGAAATATAGAGAATGTCGAAACAAATTAGGTTGGCATTATGCTTATCTAGAACATAGTTTTTTTAACCAGGAAGTAGGAGGAATCATGTGTAGACAAGAAGGTTCCAAATTATTTGCTGTTGAAGATAAAAATGGTAATGTCATTACTGATGTTAGTCAATGTTAAGGGGTTGATATAAATGAAAAATAAAGAAAAAAACACAATCTTTTTTTATGGTTTTGGAGTTTTGTTTGTTTTAGTAGTGGTGGGATTAATTATAGGATTTAGTGGTTCTACAACAGGGGCAGCAGTAATGGTGAAGAACTACGGGTTTTCAAATGAATTAATGGATAATCGAGCAGGTACTTCACAAACATTGATTGAATTGTCTCAACCAGATTTAAATAAGTTAGGAGCAAGAGAGAATAATGTGGCACCTGTTGTTGTCAAAGAGATTGTTAAGTCAGAAAAATTTGCAATGGGGATAAGAGATGCTTATAAAAATAATCCTGCGGCCGCTCCTATTCCTGCTGGAAGTTTAGCAGAAGTGAAAAAAGCAGCTAAAATTGAAGGAACTAATTTTCAAAAAGACCTTACTTGTTTGAATAAAATTGGTAAAAATTATGGCCATAATTTAGAATTGAAAATGGTGTTGGTTTCTGAATTAAAATACCAAGAATGTGCAGCCAAATACAAAAATAAATTGTATGCGAATGTTAAACATAGTTTTTACAAAAAAGAAGATAAGAGTTTTCTGTGTAGTCAAGAAAGTGACAAGTTATTTTTGATTAATAAAGAATCAGGTGCAGTGAACTTAAAAACTGAAGATTGTTAAAGAAAAGAGGTGAAAAATGGTTAAAAAGAGAATTAAAAAACAAACAAAAAAGTCAAACGACCAAGTAAAGAAAAAAATGCTAAGTTATGGTGTTGGTGCTATGTTGTTATTGGCAGTGGTTGCATTGGTTTTAGTTGGAACAACAACTGGGGCAGCAGTAACAATGAAATCTTACGGAGTTACTGAAGAATTGATAAGTTCAAAAAAAGGAACCATCCAATCTATGTTAAAATTAGATAAGGCCACTTTAAAATCTATGAGTACAGTCAGTGGAAGAGAAAAAGTAGCATCAGAAATTGGTAAGACTTGGAATTTAGCAGATTCAATCGTAGACTTATATCAAGAAAACCCAAGAGTTACAATATCGAGTTTATCTTACCCTGGATTAGATAATGGGGCTAAATTGGCAGCAATGAATTTCATGAAAAATCCTCGATGTCTGAGACAAATAGGAATTAGAAATCGAGGAAAACCATTTACTGAAAACTTGGTTGTCACAGAACTACAATATCAAGCATGTAAGAATAAACTTGGTTGGGTCTATACATATCTTAAACATTCTTTTTACCGGATGGATGGTTCATATTTTTGTAGTCAAAGCGATGATATGCTTTTTGCAATAAATAAAGAGAATGGAGAGATTACAACTGACACAACCAATTGTCAATAATTTTTTATTTTTTAAATTTTTTAATTAAGTTTGATATATTTCTTCTACTTCTTGACTGGTAGTTGCTTGTTCTGCTTTTTTGTCTTTTCTAAATCTGATAAATCTGGGAAAACGAATAGCTAAACCTTTGCCGTCTTCTTCTGCGCAAACATGGGCTTGTCCCCTCGTTATTTCTGCCCCTTGTACTTCCAAAACAAGTTTAGGTTCAAACCAAACATCTGGTTTCATCTCTTTTTGTACCTTTACTCTAGCAGGATTTTTTTGTACTTCATATTTTTTTAATTTTTTTGGTAGTTCTTCCAGAACCTCATCTGTAAAACCAGTTCCTAATTTAGTAACACTTTCAAAAGTGTCTTCTTGATCATTATAGGTGGCACAGAGTAATGCTCCATAATTTCCGCTTCTTTTGCCTTTGCCATAAAAAGCACCAATAATAACTAAATCAAAATTATCTACTAATTCTTCCACATAATCTTTTTTCCATTTAATCCATAACCAACCTCTGCTTCCTGGTTGGTAAACTGAATCTTCTGCCATCGATTTAGCAATAATCCCTTCGTAACCTTCTTTTAGTGAGTTTTTGAAAAATTTGTCAACTTCATCTATGTTCTTGGTAATGATTTTTCCGGCCATAGTAAGATGTTTTCCAGGAGTGGTGATTTTTTTTAGAGCGTCCATTCTTTCTGGATGAGGGGATTGGAGATAAGATTTTCCTTCTAGATAAATCAATTCAAATAAGAAAAAACAAACAGGGATTTTTTTAACATATTCTTCAATATCATATTTTCTTCTTCTTTGCATCAATATTTGAAATGGAAGGACGTTGTTTTTTTCATCGATAGCCACCACTTCTCCTTCCAAAACATATTCTTTGGCTTTAACTTGTTTTTCTAAATATTGAATTACATCAGGATATTGTTCAGTAATGTTTTCTAATCTTCGAGAAAAAAGAGTAATTTTTCCTTTAGTTTTATGGGCCTGGATTCTTTCTCCATCATACTTTTCTTCTACTTCAATCTTCCCAGGAATTTTGTCTTTAATTTCTTCAATATCTTTTACTCTTTGACAGAGCATCATCTTAATTGGTCGACCAACATGAATGTCAATTTTTTCTATACCTTTCAAACCTTCTTTAGCAATAGTTTCAGCAACGATTCCAACATCTGGACAAATGTTGTAAGCATCTTCTAAAAATTTCTTATTCTTTTTTTCTCCAGTAAAAGCAATTGCTAAACTATCTAAAACAGTCATGTCTCCGACTCCCATTCTTAAAGTTCCTAAAGCAATTCGAATAAGGTATTTTGCTCCCTTGGGAGATGTTTTTTGGAGCATTTTAGCAATTTGATTAACTTTAACGTCGATGCTTTTGTTACCTTCTGCTTCAGCTACTTTGTGTAAACCTTGGAAAAGTTCACTAATAGTTAATTTTCCCAAAGGAACTAATGTCATTGGTTTATTTTTCATGATCTTTTCAGCAGTCAATCCAGCATCACCAGTTTCTCTTAAAACTTTTTTTACTTTGGAAGAATCTACTCCTCCTGCAATAGAGATAGATTTAAGGATTGTTCTTTCGGCAATACCTAAAACTACACTTTCGTAATCAGAAGAAATCTGGCCTAATGTTAAATAAGAAATTATTTTTATTTTGTCTTTAGGAATTTCTTTGAAAAAATCTGAGAGAATTTCTCTCATTTTATTTCCAGAAGCAGTCTGTTCTAGTTCTTCGTACACCTTGACTAATTTTTCAAAATCCATTCTTTGGGGATTGTGGAAGGGTTTTTAAAGTTTTGTTTGAGTTTGGCAGTTAAATCCATAACTTTTAAATATGGTTACTACTCGAGAATAGTTTATGAATAAATTAGTGGGGTTTTTAGTTTTGGTTAGTTTGTTAAGTTTAACTTTTTCTTTTTTTGTATTGGGGGAAGAGGTTTCTTTTTTTAAAAGTCCAGAATTAAATTCGCCTAGTGATTGGATTAAAGAAAAACAGATTAAGGTTTACCCTACTGAAGTTGTTATCAAAATAAATAATCCATTATGGGCTAAGTTTACAGATACTAATTCAATGGATCCATTCATAGATGAAAATAGTAATGCAATTGAAATAAAACCAAAATCTGCTTTAGATATCAAAGTGGGAGATGTGGTTTCTTATCGAGCAAAAAAAGACATTATTATTCATCGAGTTGTGAAGGTTGATAAAGATGATCAAGGAATTTATTATTTGGTTAAAGGAGATAATAACAAATTGAATGATCCGGTCAAAGTGAGATTTAAAGAAGTAGTTGGTGTTGTAGTGGCTGTGATTTATTAAATCCCCAGTCCTTTCCTCAACCAAGGGCCGATCAGTTTAGTTATTGGTAAAGGGATTATTCTCCATAGTTTGATGAAGAGTTGGTATTTGGTTGAGTTGGGATCTACTAATGGAATTTCTTTGTTATTCCACAAGATGAAAAAGGAAGGTAATTCTTGTAACTCTGCGCCCCATTTTCTTTTGTATTCAAATTGGCCAGATTCTTCTCTAACTCTACCAAAGTCAAAGTATTGATAATTGTTTTTGATTGCCCATTTGATGAATTCCCAGTGCATGGCATCATTTGGTCTGAATTTTTGATAATCTGGATTGGAAATAGCAATTAAGATGTGGACTCGCTCTTTATAACAAAAACCAACCAAAGCAGAAACTAATTTGCCTTGATGATAAGAACCAATAATTTTTCCTAAGTGGTTGTTGATTATATTTTTGTAGAAACTTTTGAAATATTTTTTGGAATATGGTGGACTACCAAAGAGTTTCATGTTATGACAATATAATTTGTAAAGAGAATTTAAATCTGAGAAAGGAACATCTTTTACTTGTACATTCTTTAATGACTTCTTAACTGCTTTTCTTTTTGATTTTTGAATGTCTTTCCAAATATCTTCTTCATTGGTAAGAGTTAAGACAAATCTTTTGTATGTATTTTGTTTTATAATTTTGTATTGGTTTGAGATGGTAGGAGAACTTAAAACTTCTTCAGTTGTTTTATCACCTCCTCTGATTTCAAGATAACCAAAATCTTTTTTGTAATGGTTATTTAAGTGATTAATTAATTCGGGAAAGTATTTTTTATCACCAGCAAAACCACCATATTCAATATATGCAGAAGAGATAATCTTATTTCCTAAAAGGTTGTTTTTTATTTTTACAATTGGTAAGATGGTTTGTACTTTGTTATTTTCTTCAACACCCATTAAATCATACTGGCAATTAAACGCCTCCTCAGTGAATTTCTGATACTTTGGAGTATGAAAGATATTGCTGTTTTTTAGTACATTCGGATCAAACTGGGATTGATGATTGCATTTAACGATTCTCATTTAGATCTTCCTGCTACTTTTAATTTTTCATGGATTTGTGTGATTATTTTAGTGAATTTTTTAATTTCTTTTGGGTTTCGATACAAAGCAAAAGTAAGGCAGCTTTTTTGAGTCTTAATAGATTGTG
The DNA here is from genome assembly GCA_964434885.1 of uncultured Methanosarcinales archaeon. Lineage (GTDB taxonomy): Archaea > Nanobdellota > Nanobdellia > Woesearchaeales > GW2011-AR9 > CAYSWQ01. The sequence continues at coordinate 20,049 of CAYSWQ010000010.1, forward strand.
GTTTATCTAAACCGTAAAACGTTTTCATTTCTCCAAAATCAATTCCCAATTTTAGCAATATTTTTTGAAAATGGTTTTTGTTTTCGGAACGAATGGCTAAGTAAAGATGAGATGGTGATGAGTTTGGAATTGGTTGGACTAAATCTAGTTTATCTTTAAGATGTCGGATGCAGAAATCAGCATTTTTTTTTCTTTGTTCTAGAATCGAAGAGTATCTTCTGAATTGGTTGATAATAATTTTTTTGGCAAGTTTAGGCATCTTGTGATTCAAAGAGGCAGGTGTTTTGTTTAGTTCCTTTTTTAGTAATTTCTTAGATAATGGATAGATACGAGGATGGAAAAAAACAGGCGAGATTATAACCTCAGCAAAAACTTTGAGTAGTTTACTTAAAGGAAATTTTGAAATTGGTTTTAGTTTGATTTTAGTATTACTACTAATCATTCCTCCACAAAAGCCAATATTTTTACTGATACCAAAAGAGTAAAAAGCATAATCTCCAAAACTGCCTGCTAAACGGTTTTGGTGTGTTGCTCCTAAAGCTTGAGCACAATCTTCTATTAAAATAACATTGTGTTGTTTGCATAATTCTTTGATTTTTGAAATTTCTGGTAGGAAGCCAAAATTGTAGCAAAGAACTAATGTGTCTATTTTATGGATTATTTTTTTGATATCTTCTATATTTGAGATGATACTTGAATCATAAATAATTGGTTGACAATTAGCTCTTTTTACCGTTTCTAAAACAACTTGACAAGTATACGCTGGAACTCCAACTCTTAAACTTTGTTTTTTTTCTTTGAGATGAATTAATATCTGTCTGAGGGCTTCTCGACCAGAACCAGTCCAATAAAGATGTTGATTGGGAATGTATTTTCGCAACTGAACTTTTCCTAATTGGCTTGATTTCTTAAAAATAGCGAACAAATCAGTGATTCTAGGAGTGATTTTCTGTTGACTAATAAGCATAAGTGGATTTGGTTGATTTGTTTTAAAAGGATTGTGAATTTGGGAATTTATGGTTGTTTGATAAATTCACTAAAAAACCATACTTTTTTATATGTTTTTGATTTACCAGAGATATTAAGCTTTTAAGTAAATTAGGAGGTTGAAGATGATAGAAGATGTAGGAAGGATATTGAAAGGTGCTTTCTTTTTTGTAGCAATTGTGTTTATTTTTGGGTTGGGAGTTTCAGCTGGTTTTTTTGGTTTAGGACCAGGAGAGTTTGTTGGTGGAGGAATTACTGGAGCAGTAACTGCTGAAAATAATGAATGTCCAGTTTATGAATGTAAATTAGAAAATAATGAATGTAAATTGGTGGAAAAAACCAAAAGCTAATGCCAAGGTTTTAATTCGGGAACTCTTTCTTCCATCTCAGCTAAATCTCGTGGGAATTTCCGAGACAAGATCATCAATACCATACGAGCTAAAACATCTCTTTCGGTAGAATATAAATCAGCGACCGCTTGTAGATCTTGATTATGATCCCGAAAGAAATTTTCAATATCTTTGGCATGTTTCAAAGCGGTTTGCATTCTCTCTTTGGTTGGATTCTTGATAAAAATTGCGGGGCGATTATACAGAGAACCTCGAGCATAAGAAAGATCTCTGGCTCTTCGCCGATCAAGTAAACCACCCAAGATACCATTAACTATACTTACGCAATAAACATGGTTTTCTTTAGGATGAGAGATTTTAACTTGAGGGAAAACCCGACCAAACACACTTCCTTCCACTAACCCAGAACTTCGGTCTCCCCACCCTTGGGTAGTGTGACAATCTACATGGAGATATGCAATAGTATCTTCATCCCTGTGCTCAAAACCAAGAACATAACCATGTGGTTGTTGACCCATTAGATATTGCTTCAATGGTACACCTCGAGTATTACCATAATTAGGATTACCAACAGGACGATTACAAGAATGTTCGTAAAATGAATCCATCTTCTCCCCAAAAAATTCTGGCATGGTTGCTCGGAGAATGGCATTAGATAAATCTCCGATTTCAAAATCCCTTCGCCAGGTTTCCTTACCACTGTCCTCTTCCAAATAAGGCAATCCAATAGATGGTTCAAAACCAAAATTAACAAGTCCTTTTTCCTCGTTTATTTTGATATCTAAACTATTGGGAATATCAACTTCTGCTATACCGCTTAAAAAGCTATATTGTCTGTATGAATTCATTGTTCTAGTAAATAATTACTTTTTCTTTTTTACTGGTAGAACTCCAGCTAATTCACCAACAACATTAATCAGTTCGGTGTCAGTAGGAATAACTATCTTAGCATTGTCTCTCAAAGCAGATTCTGTTGCTTTTAGCTTTCTTAATAATTGAGCATTACCAACGAAATACTTGTCAGCAGCTTCATTAACTAATTTTATGGCTTTTGCTTCTCCTTCAGCCTCCAAGATCTTAAATTGCTTAACTCCGTCAGCTTCTTTGATTTTAGCTCTTCTGATTCCATCAGCTTCTGTTTCTCTTGCGGAAGCAAAATCTAAAGCAGCAATCTTTTCGTTTTCTGCCTTAACAACTTTATTCATTGTATCTTGAACATCTTTAGGAGGGTCAATCTCTTTCAACTCTGTTCGAACCACTTCAATTCCCCAGTTATGTGTTTCTTTTTTCAAAAGAAACTAAGAAGTAAAACAATAGAAATAAAATACGACGTTTATCATTGTTATTGTTTTATTTTCTCTTTAATGTTTCGTCACAATATAAAATAAAAAAGTAAAGCACAGA
>CAYSWQ010000011.1:0-2780 GCA_964434885.1 uncultured Methanosarcinales archaeon
CTTCTTAGCCCATCTTCTATTTCCATCTAAAATTAATCCAACATGAATATCTTTAATCATTTAGAAAACCTAACTTAACCAGCAACAACTTTACAACCACATGGAAATTTCTTAGCTGCTCTTTTTAATGCTTCTTTAGCTACTTTCACATCATCTTTATTTACTCTTACTTCAATCAAAGTTTGCCCTTCTTTTACTCGCGCTGCACAACCAATAACTTTTCCAAAACTTTTCTTCATTCCTGTACTCATCCGGTCAGCTCCTGCTCCAGCTGCTAATGGATTTTCACGTAAAACATGAAAAGGATAAACTTTGATTTTCATATGGTAAGCCTTAAGTAAAGTCTTTTCCAATAATCGATTAGAAGTCATTCTTGCTGATTCCAAAGCATTATGGCGAATATTCATACTCTTCTTAGAATTTAACTTAACTATTGAATCAAATTTTCCTTTGGTATTACCCATATCAAACTTAATAATTTTCATATTAGGGCGACCACCACGCACAAAATTCTTCTTAGTAAACTTACTAATTCTAGTATAAGGTCTTTCTAAATTCTGGTATGCTTTAAATTTTCTAATTCTAGCCATTATAAATCACTTCTTTATATCTAGAATAAATGCCATTTATAAATATTTCGTGTTCCAATCACTTACCTTAAAGGCAAAGATAAATTAAAAGTAGTTCCTTCTTCTGGTGTAGAATAAAGTGTCAACTTTCCTCGGTGACCAGTAGCCACTGCCTCCGCTACTGCTAAACCTATTCCTTGACCTTCTTGACAATTTCCTCGAGGAATTGTAGTTCCTATTTTAAACACCTTTGGTTGCTCATGTTCCGGAATATGTGAACCTGTATTACTCACTGTCAAATTATATTTATTGCCCATTACTGAACTAATTACACATATTCTTCCTCCTTCATCTACATGATTAAAAGCATTGTTAATCAAATTCATTGCTGCCCTAGTCACTAATCCTTCGTCCACTAAAAATTTGCTGCCATTAGACGTATTACTCAAACAAAATTCAATTCCTTTTTGTTTTGCTTTTTCCTGATACATACTAAAAAGATCAGTTATCCAAGGTCCAATTTCATAAACCTCTCTCTTTACTTCTTCTCCCTTAGCTATGCCTCGTAAATCTGAAGAACTTTTCAAATAAGTATTAACTCTTTTAGCGCATTTAGTAACACTATTAATCAAAGGCACTAATTGATCCAAAGTTTGATCTGCATCCTCATACTTTTCAACTACTTGTCCCATCAAATCTCCTACCCCACACAACACAGTTAAAGGAGTTTTCAAATCATGACTCTCAATTTCATATTGTTCTACTCTTTTATTACTTTGATTAACTGCAATTTTAGCCCCCGCATAACCAGCCACCATTTCCGCCAAAACAACATCATGATAATTATACAAATTTTTTTCTGAATGTAAAATTTCCATTACTCCTACATCTTTCTTTTCTGCCGGTAAAGGTACATATAACCCTGAACCATTCATTTGATTACCTACTCCAGGTAATACTGCCCATACAACAGAGTTCTGACCTTCCCAACAATAATCCATCAATTCTCCAAAAACTTTTGATTCAACTCTCAAATTTCCTTTACCAAGTAACCAATTATATCGATTATCAGAACCTCTAACATAAAAATTAATTGTCTCCTGTGGAACATTATCTTCCAAAAATTCAATACAAGAATCTAAAAAACCACCTAGATTTTTTCGCTGATCTTTAGCCAACTGATTCCAATATTCCAAATCTTCTCTTCTCATACTCGCACAACAAAACCACCTCTTTAAAAAAGTATCGATTCATTTATTGAACTAATCTCCAATTACTTCGCATGCAAACTAGAATAATCCAACAAAGGAGAACTAGCCAAATAAATATTCCTAATAAAAAAGTAAATAAAAGAATCTGAATTTTCGTTTTTGAGATGGCCAAGATATATCTTTCTTTGTTTATTTTCCATCTTGTGTAAATTATAAAAATGTTCATTCTTTTTAGTCATATAAAGCTGGTGTAATTCTTCAAATGCTTCTTTAGCTGCATTCAATTTTCCCTTAACTGAATCTTTAGATTCATTCATAAACAACAAATATCTTGTTGAATGAGTTAACAATGTTAAAAAAGTGTAAAACAAACCCACTTCTTGATACCCTCTTTTATTCAAAATCCTTTTTGAAAAATTATCATATTTTTTAATTTCATCGAGATATTCTTCTACACTTTCTGAATCTTCATCAACATCCAGTAAATTCAAGATTTCTTTAACAATAAAAAACTGCCTCCCAATAATTCTTTCCATTTTTTGGGTAGCTGGTTCTGTTAAACTTTCAATCACACAAGAATTCTTTGCTTTTTTGACTATTTGAAAACCCAATGTATGTTCTGCTACCGTCTTCTTGATAGTTGCAAAAGTTTCCGGATGAAAATACTTAACTCTAATCAAATCGTAACCAGAACGATAAAGATTAGTAATAATGACTCTTGTAACTGAAGGATATTCTTCATCCAATTTGATACTAATTTCTTTTTTAAAATCTGAGGTCTCACTATCTAACTCTAATTTTCCATCTTTTTCCTGGATTTTGATTTCATCTCCGGGCTTTAGATTTCTAGCTTCAACCCATTTCTTAGGTAAATAAATAGTGCAACCTCCTATCCCTTGCTTAACAATTTTTCTTCTCATGATTAACAAAAAAACTGCTTTTTTTATAAATTTTTCTGAATAATATTAATAATATTAAATCATCAAATAACTCTATTTCT
>CAYSWQ010000011.1:2790-20546 GCA_964434885.1 uncultured Methanosarcinales archaeon
AATTATCTTTAATCATCAATATTTACTTATATTCTTCAAAAAATTAATACATAACAGTAATTAACTTTGATTAACGATCGATTATTTACTATCAATAAATTTTTTTATTATGCTTTGAATCAATAATATGTGAATTATACTCATATTATAATTATTTGGTGTAGAAAATTCTCCAACAAAACAATATAATCTATTCCAAAGTAACAAAAACAAAAATCTAAATCAAGCCCAGGAAGAATAAAAACCCATATTAATATCTTTAATATTAATAATATGGAAAAAATATTAAAAAACCATAAGTCTCACCAAGAAGTAGTAAACAAAAAAATGGAAGGTAAACTAAAATGAATCGACATGAAAGTTTGGCTGATGCCAAAAGAACAATCTTATTATTACAAGAAGAATTGGAAAGACTAACTCAACCCCCTTACTTATCAGGAACAGTTTTAGAAATTGGTAAAAAAACTACCAGAGTAGCTATCGATGGTCAAGGTCTCTGCGAAGTTCTTTCCAATCCTGAACTCAATGGGGCCGGAGAACCGGGTGGTCGTGTCACCTTGAACCCTCAAACTATGGCCATCATCGGCGCTTCTGATTTCACTGTCAAAGGTGGCTCAGTCGCTACCATCGAAGAAGTGGACACCGATCGAATTAAAGTTCAAAACAAAGGGGAATCTTATTTTATCCTTAATGCTCTAGAAGATGTCAAAGTAGGGGATGAAGTATTACTAGATCCTTCTGGCAGTATTGCCATTGAAAAATTTGATCGCAAGCAAACTAAATACAACTTACAACAAATCCCCACCATGCCTTGGGATAAGATTGGTGGCTTAGATGATATCATTACTCAAATCCGTGATGAAGTCGAAGCTCCTTTTTTGAATCAAGAAATCTTCGCCCGCTATGGTCGTAAACCAGCTAAGGGCATCTTACTCTATGGTCCACCTGGCTGCGGAAAAACCATGATTGGAAAAGGGATTGCTTACAACCTTTCAAAATTAGTAGACGATTGTGGAGCTGGCCATTTCATTGAAATCAAAGGCCCAGAAATCCTAGAAAAATGGGTTGGTAATTCCGAAGCCAATGTCCGTCGGATTTACGAAGCTGCTCGGGATGCTACTCAAGATACAGAAAAACCAGTGGTTATCTTCATTGACGAAGCTGAATCCATTTTGAAAACCAGAGGAACTGGAGTTTCCTCAGATGTCTATGATTCCATCGTCCCTCAGTTTCTAGCCGAAATGGATGGATTAAATGGTCAAGACAACGTCATTACCGTCTTAGCTACTAACCGGGAAGACATCATTGATCCTGCTATCTTAAGAGATGGCCGAGTAGACCGAAGAATTAAAGTTCCTCGTCCCAACGAAACTGGAGCTACGGAAATTTTCAATATCTACTTACAGGACAAACCATTACAAGATGATGTTCCGGCTCGTGAACTAGCTGAGCAAATGGCAGCTGTCATCTACGACCCAGAGAATGTTGTCTACAATGTTATCGATCCTAAAGCAGAAGTTGTTGGCAGTTTTACTTATGCCAACTTAACCAGTGGAGCCATGCTGAAAGGAATTGTTGATCGCGCCTGTTCTTACGCCATTAAAAGAGAAATGGCCCATGGCCGGCCAGGATTAGCTAAAGATGACCTAGAATCAGCTTTCACTGATGAAATTAGAGACTCTTCTGGATTCGCTCAATCCCTAGTCAAGGAAGATTGGGATGATGTTTTTGGTGATCGCGGTCGCCAATATCAACAAGCTCAACGCCAAGGCTACTTGGTTTTAGAGAAGGTGTTAGATGATGGAGGAATAAAATGAAACAAGATATGAAAGACAAACAAACTGAACAAAAACCCTACCAAACTGATAGTCCAGCTCTAGAACAGCAATTACCAATTGTAATTTCCGCTCGTACTGGATTAGCCAGTCAAGACGATGCCATTATGCGAAGAATTCCCACCGAATACGGTGGAAAATCTGTCCGTGAAGCCTTAGAATATGTTACTGGTGGAGCTGCTACTGATGAAGAACTTCCTTTTGTAGATAGTATCAAAAGAGAATTATCTGCTCGCGGTAGCGTAGTTGTCGCTAATGGAAAAACTTCTGATCTTACTGATCGAGTTGAGAAGTACCTAGTCGAAAAATCCCATGAACTACCAAACGGAGAAGTTTCCAAATATCATGCTTTGGAAATCGAAGTCTCTGCTGTTCAACAAGGAGGATATTTTTGATTTTTTTTTCTTAAAATGGAAATCAAACGCGGTTTAGAATTAATCTTGGAAAAGAACCTCGGCTTAGAACATGGTCGAGGTAGAGATGAATTCTATTATGAAGGGGAATTAGATCATTATAAATTAGGTCAACGCGTGGAAGTTATTGAACAAGTAGCTGAAGATAAATTGGTTGTCCGCGCCGAAAAAAATTGTGGCAGTTGTACTTGTCACAAAGCAATCGCCGTCCATCCCGAAGAAGTTGGTTTAGGACAACCTAAAAAAATTGCTCTCCAACAAATGCCTGGTTTAGCTGAAGTTGATCAACACCCTTTGTTTGAATTTGCGGAAAGCAACCCCCTCTTCATTGTTGGTGGTGAAGTATATACTCCTACCAAAGGCAAAGCTACTGGATCTTTTTATCGCCCCAACCAATGGAGACAACCTTTAGTAGTCTTAGGTACTCTCACCTCTCTAGATGAATTAGCTAGTCACCGTCAGCATTTCCAAATTCAAGAAGTACAAACCGCTTATGCTTTAGAACAAATTAAAAAAATTACTAACTCTGATGCTCATGGAGGTAATTTAGATTTACCGCAACGAATCTACAAATTAGTTTTCCCCCATTTACGTTCAGAAAATTACGAGAACAAATTGGCCTTACTAATTCATGGCAAAGCCCCATCACCTCAAAAAGCCAAGGGTGAAGTCAAAAGCAATGGTGAAGTGCAGAGAATTGCCCAAACATTGTACAACCAAGTACAAGAAATGATTACCCAGATTGAGCAAGAAGGTAATGTTCCTAAACAAGAACGGACTAAAATAAAATCAAAATTAGATGGATTACTAGATTACCAAGAACCTGAAATTGTAGCTGATTCTCCCTTGACCAGAGCTCTTAAGGGAACTTCTGTTGCTTTAATTAGAGGAGAGATTTATGATCTCCACCCTACCGACGAAACCACTCAATTACAAATCAACAATCAAAATTACAAATTAGTTCTTCGTAAAACCGAACCAAAACAAAAAGCAGAATTTGAAGTCGGCGATCAAATCGTAATGAATAAACGAGCTACTAAAAAATACAGATATACTCATGAAGGTAGCAGAGGGAAGATTATTGCAGAAACGGGAAATGGAAAATACCGGGTTAGATTCACCCTACAAACAGGGGATCCACAAGGTGGAACTACTACTTGGAAAGTCCATGAAGATTACATGACCAACGTTACTCCAAATGAACCATTCATTGAAACTATTGAAACTCTTGAAAACCAAGTCTTATTAGAACAAAGCAGAGACTTAAGAATCAGCGCTCTCCGAGAACACATCACTCCTCAAGATATTGCTTCTCTAATCAAAGATGAACACACTGCTTTGTTAACATTAAAAGACAAAAAAGAATACGCTGAAGATAACTTTGGTTTCCTCACTCGTAGTAGAGATACTTATGTCTATTTAGAAGTTCCTGCTTTCGCGATTAAAAGTCAATTTGATGGTAATTATTATCTCTTTGACAAAGCTAGAATTGGCTTCCAAGTTTATTCTGATGGTTCCAGTATCAACTATTCTGAGAGACTAGTAATGATTGACAACAACAATCATCCTTTTAATCATAATGAACGTGGAAGTTGGGTAAAAATATGTATAGGTAGACAAAGTTTTCCCACTTCCGGCAAAGATCGAGGGGAAGTAATTGCCAAAAGATTACGTCGGGGACAAGAAATGCTGATGTATGGTTATACCAGCCGAGATTATCAGCGTTGTTACGAGTTAAGAAAAGAATGTTATAGTTGCGGAAGAAATCATTTCTCCCAAAACCTAACCACAGAAGCCAAAGTAAAGAGCCTAGGTGTACCAATAATCAATGGAGGACCCAGACGATGAAAAATTTAAATGATTTATTAGGACAAACTGAACCAGAAGTAAAACCAACTGAAGAACCTACAATATTAAACACTATTCATGTTACTAGACACGCCTATCAAAAAGCTTATGCCTACGCCCACTTAGCTTGTAAAATTGCTAGAAGAAGTATTGAATGTGGAGGGTATCTAATTGCTCCTAAAGACTCTGGTGATCGTATCGCCACAGATGCCTACCTAGCCAGAGATCAAAAAGTAGCTGCCGGTCTTTTCACTGTTGAAGCGGAAGATGTTATCAAAGCCGGTAGAGAAGTTGATCAACTCGGTTACCGAGTTCTAGGTTGGTGGCATAGTCATGGAAAACTAAACACTTTCTTTTCCCAACTAGATGACCGGGGCCAGATGACTGTGCTTAATGAAATCTGTGCCTTCAATTATATCACTAAACCCTCTACCAAACCAGTCCACAATTTAGAAACCGAAATAGAGGATGGCAAAATTATCCTGTTCGATAAACAAAACCCCAATACTCGGTACGAGATAACTGGTACTGGCAACATTGACATTGCTAGTTTACAAATTACTGAAGAAAAGAAAATTGGCTTTGCTTATGGCTTAGTTGTTAATGCTGGACTTGATAAAACCCCTTATGCCGAAATGGCTACCCGAGAGTATTGTTACTCATGCCGTGATTCTGTCAGTCAAAGTGATCCCTGCAATATTAGTGTTTTTGGTCCACCAACCGAAAAAATGGACTTAAAACAACTCCGTAAAGATATTCGTGAAAGAGTCAAATGGCAGAAGAAATTTTTGAGTTATTTCAAGAAAAAAACAAGGATTGGAACCCAACCCTATGTTCCTGGTTCTTTTCCTGAAGATCCTGTAGCTACTTTTCCATCCAACCCTTATGTCCCTCCTGCCAGACCCACGAAACCAGTTACACCTACACCTCTAGTCCCGGCACCTCGACCCCCACAACAAACAGACATGGTGTTTCCAACGATGCCAAAACCCGAAAACAAAAAGCCAAAAAGAACCAGAACTAAAAAGAAACCAAAAAAATGATTGACCGATACAACAGACAAGAACTAATTGAAAACTGGGACCAAACTCAACTAGAGCAAACTAGAATTGCCTTGATTGGTTCTGGCCCTTTAGCTAATTTCACTGCTGTCTGTTTAACTGCATTAGGAATAGGAAATTTAGAAATCTACTCTCCCGATAAAGTTAATCAACCAAATTCAGCAGAATTTTTGCAATCTGGTGAACCTGGACAGCCTAAAGTCCAAGGCTTAGAAACCCTTCTTAGAAAAATCAACACCTCTTCCCGAATCAAAGGTCTAGCAATTCCTTTAGACCAAAACCTAGTTCAATTATTAAGTCAACCAGATTTAATTATTGACACCACTAATTCACCTGATTCCAAAAAAACAATCCTTAAATATGGCAATGTCGAAGAAATCCCTGTTATCTCCGCCGTAGCTAATTCAACCACTGCCGAAATGCGGTTAGGTGGTAAAGAATCTTTGTTTAAAGATTATCAAAACCAACCACAAGGGGCCGTACCTAGTGGTATTCTCGGTGGAATCATTACCGAAGAAGTTAGAAAAATAGTCATGCCCTTAGATGATTACGATCGCCCTTTAACCCACTTAACTTACTCTTTAGCCGCAGATAATCGTTTTTCTCCCAACCAAGACACAGAACTAGGAGAATTTAATCTCGAAAACAAAAAAGTCTTAATGGTTGGTGCTGGAGCTTTAGGTAATTTCGCAGGTCTTGGTTTGGCTTTACAAGGCCTTGGCCGTCTCGACATCATGGACTTTGATGAAGTTGATTCTACTAACTTAAATCGACAAGTTCTCTTCTACGGTGCCGTTGGTGAACTAAAAGCCCCTGCCTTAGCCGAAAGACTAACTGAAATAGTACCCACTCTAAAAGCTCGTGCTTTAGTAGAGAAATTAGACACTGATTCCAAATACTTCTGGCACAATAAACCAGATTTAATTGTTGATTGTGTTGATAGTTTTGCCGTCCGCGCCATCATTAATTATTATGCTGTTCGTTACCAAATTCCTTTAGTTAGTGGTGGTACTAATCCAAAATCTGGACAGATTGTTGCCTATCAACCAGGAAAAAGTTCTTGTTTAGATTGTCAATTACATGTTGAAAAGGCACTAGCCGAACAAAGACAAGCAGCCAGTTGTAAATACACACCAGATCCTAGTGTTATTATGACTAATCAAATCTTAGGTAATATGTTAGTTGGAGAAGCTACAAAAGTATTAGACTCACATTATGGAGAAGCTGTAACTAAAATCCTAAAATATGATTCTAACCATCCGAGAAGAGGAGGACTAGTTCATCTTGGGGATCCTTGTGATTGCACTAAACCGAAAGATGTTAACACTTGGTTACAACAAGTAGACAAATTATTAGAAAAATAATTATTTTTTAGCTACTGCTGACCGAGTAGCTCTGTACAATCCATTAATTAATTCTTTATGCACTTTCCCTTCATTATCTGTGATATAATAATAAGCTAAAGCACGATCTACTAAGTTCCTTCTAGTATGACTCATAAATTCTCGGTATCCTTTATACATTGTGCCTCTCTCAGATATCCTTGGGAAATAATTTGGATTTTTGGATCTCACTCTTGCCGAAAATATTTCTTCCATAGAATCGGAAAAATAAAGTGCGTAAACATCACTTAAATTTTTATGATTTCCAATACATCTTTTTAGATATTGTAATCCTGAGGAAATATCTTGTCCTGTCCCCATTAAATGTACAGGGGTTCTTAACCCTGCTGCCTGTGATATTCTATGGGCAAACATTTTTGGTGCAGCTAAAATATCTAATCTATTTTCAGCAAATTTTTTATAACCACTAGAATCTTCTTCTTTAGTCATTTCAATACTTCTAAGCAAAGAATACATCATTCTCTTGCTCATTCGATGATATTCAGCTATTTGTCCAATTTTATGATTAAGCACAGGATCTAGCTCTTTATCATGGTTTTTAATTTCTCGAAAAACAGGTCTCAATTGCTCCAAAGTTTTTCTATTAGCATGTTTAATCAGTACATCAATACTGGAATCTTCAAATAATGGATTGGCACTCAATGTTTGAAAAATACTGGGTTCTGCTTTTCTTGCTTTCGCTTCTTCTAACCGAGCCAACTTTCCTCCCCAGATTGCCCCAGTTAAAATTCCTGTAGTTACTGCAAATATACCCATATATTTTACAGCTTGTTTCCAATAAGTAAATCTTCTTGGTTCAGTTGCAGCCAATAAATCCTGCCTAAATGAATCATGAACAACCCACCCACTATTTCCAGAATATTTTCTCTCATACGAAGACAAACAATTACTAATTAATCTCCTATACTGTCTAGGAACCTTCTTCAATTTTCGCTTTAACAATCGCTCTTGTTTATCTGATTCTATTCGAGTAATTGGTTTTCCTTCTTGTGTTAATATCATTCCTAAATCTCTTCCTGCAACCTGGATCTTTTTATCTGAATCCCCTACACTCAATTTTATTTCAGATAAAGGTTCTCCGGTTAATACATAATATAAAGTCATTCCTAAAGCATAAAATTCACTTCCAATTGTGGCATTAGTTTCCTTCCCTTTCATCAAAGCATTCAATATATAAGGGTCAGTATAATTTGTTCCTCCACGAGTTGGCAACAAAGAACAATCTATTTCTTCCATTTCTCCTACATTTTGCAAATCAGTAATCTTAACATGGTTATTTTTCTTTCCAATTAATATATTAGAAGGTTTAATATCTCGATGCAATAATTTCTCATCCAAATGCAAATGTTTTAAACCTGAAGCTATTTGTAAAAACATTTCCCTAATTTTTTCAGGATCAGTTATTGGTCCACTTAATTCAACTAATTCTTCCAAAGAAACTGCATCATAATGTTCTTCTACACTAAGTGTTTTTCCTTCTTTTTGAAAAGCATCATGGAATTCTATAATATTGGGATGGGAAATACTATTCAAAGCCATTACTTCTCTTTCATTCATATCTCCTTTTGATAAATTAATAATTGTAGTTAAAGAATTCGAATCAATTTCATTCTTAGGAACCTTAGCAACTCTTCTTTTTTCCAAGCACCCATTTGAATACTGTACTTCATATACCTTACTAGTACATCCTTCCCCAATCTGCCTAATTAAAGTATATCCTTTTTGTTTTAGAAAACACTCTGCTCTTTGTTCCCAATCTACTTCCTTCTCAGCTTCAATATCTTCACTCATTTTAATATAAAATTGCCGAATTCATTTATAAATCTTTCGGTTATTTATTACTTATTAATAGTAACATAAATAAAGAATTTAACTTACTCAAAACTTCTCCAAACTCATTTGTCCTTTCCTTCGACCCCTAGGAATTTCTTTAACTTCCACACCTAATTGCTTCTTAACATCAACTGCAACTCGTTGACCCAATAACTTAACCAAATCACTCAGTTCTGCTTTCTTCAAATCTCCCAAATCCACCAAACCATTCTTATACAACTTCCGAGCCCGTTTCCGACCAATCCCTTTCAATTTCAATAAAGGTAACAATTCCTCCTTAACTCCTTTCTTAACCCTAATTCTTAACTTAGTTATCTCTTTCAAAAGTGGTTGAAACTGCAACAATCGAGCTAACTCAGAACTTGCATATAACAACCAATCTCCAATCGCTAGTTTAACAAATATTTCTCCCGGTCGAATTCCATATTTCTCCATCAAATAATCTTCTCCCATTTCTTCAATCCAATCAGAAAAAAACAATGCGGTCTTAATCGAATTAATAAAATCTTCATAATTAGGATCATATAATGTTGGTTCCGCTTGTAACAATTGATCATACTTCTCAACCAATTTTTCCTGCACCCAATCTTGCTCCCTCATCTTCACCCTTAATGGGGGAACCATCTCTAAAGTATTAGAAAACATCTGCAAAAAAGAAAACGAAGTAACTTCTACTTTCCCACTAGTACAATTCCTCAAACACTGAATCAAATAATTAGCTGTAAAAGGGTCCAAATATAATTCAGAAACTCTTTTTCCAATCAAAGTTGGTCTTAAAAAAACATTTTCTTCACTTTTAACTTTATCACCACCAACCAAATTACTAGCCGTGACAAAACCCAACATTCCTTTCTTTTTCTCGCCACTATTCAAACCAATATTTCCAATATCTTGAATCTTAATAAATTCATACTCTTCCAATAATCCCAACATATCATCAATTATTTGTCTAATCTTATTCATATCTTTAAATTGATAAGCCCAAAAAGTTTTCGAAAAAAAATCAATCAACTTTTTCTTAGTTGGAGTTATTCCAGAAGCAATCAAAGATAATAAATATGTTCTAAACACTGGTTCTACTGCTAATTTAGAATAAATTTCTTCTGGACTACCACGAACATACTTTTCATAAATTTCATCCCTTTCTCCATCACTCTTAGCAATACAAATTGCTTCACCAAATTTCTCATACTCTGGACGACCAGCCCTACCTGCCATCTGCTGGTATTCCAATACTGGAATCCAATTCATTCCCCATCTTCCAGAATATCTTTTCAATGATTTAATAATAACTCGAAAAGCAGGAAGCGACATTCCGGCAGCAAGTGTTGGTGTACAACAAACAATTTTAATATTCCCTGCCCTAAATTCATCTTCAATTAAAGTCTTCTGGGTAGTCGTTAAACCAGCGTGATGAAAAGCAACACCTTTCTTCACACACTTAGCCAAACGATGACATTGTTTAGTTGGCGCCGAAACCCCTTTAAAAACACTCTCACTTTGCTCCAATAAAATTATTTTAGTTTGCTTAGAAATATCTTCTGCTGTCTTCTCCGCCGAAGCTCGACTCGGAACAAAAACTAATGCTTGTTTCTTACACATTATCGTTTCCAAAGCCAAACTCAGAGTTTCATCTAACATATTTATTCAGAACAGAACAAAGTTAAATACTTTTTGATATTCTAGTATTTAACAATATCAAATTAATTCTCATTAAGAAAACTTTTGAACTAATTCAACAGCACCATAAATAACAACTAAATACCCAATTCCTTTTGTGATTTCTATTCCAATCGAATCAGATAACCAGTAATTTTCAGAAGGTAAATTAAATCTTTTCCTAATTTCATTTGTTTCTTTATGTAATTTGTAAGTATAACCTGGAATTAAAATACCTTTTATAATTCCACAAATACCTACTTCCTTAGAATGTTTTTTTAATGCTTCACCATAATTATCCATTAAATTGTCTAATTCTTCCATAACAATAATTAACCAAATGCATTATATAAAATTAATGAAACAAATGTTTCAGTGTTCAATAATATAACTCGCAAACTGAGATTCTCCTTGAACAACTGGCTCAGTAACGACTTGCACAGGGACAACCGGTTCAGCAATTACTTTGATCGGATTATCTGCTGGAACATCAATTACATATTGTTTATAGTTGTTCTGTGTTTCAGGTACTTTCTCAACCACTGGCTGCACTAATTCTGGACTCACCACTGCTTGACTAACTTCTGATTCAGCTGGCACATCAATAACATACTGAGTATAAGTATCATATTGTTCTGCTTGTTGTTCAACTTGTTTCACCACCGCCACTCTCTCTTCAGTTTTCTTCACTTCAACTTTTTCTTCTTTCACTTCCGAAACAACCTTCTTTTCTACTTGAACACTCTCTTTTACCACTGGTTTAATTTCTTCAACTTTTTTAACTGGTTCTGTTTTAGTCTCTGCTAAAGCCAAAGGAATACTTTTCTCCACTACTGGTGCTGAAATCCTTACTCTCCATTCTTGTTCAGTAAAATAAGTTCCATCTCCTACTTTAACTCTCACCAATTTAACTCCTGGTTCTACAAAAGTTCTACCAATTTCTGAACCATCAACCAAACCTTCATCCCAAACTCCAAAATCCCATTCATAAGTCAACTTATCTCCATCTGGATCAGAAACATTAGCCCGAAATACAATTTCTTCTCCCACCAAACCACTCAAACTAATGGCTGGAAAATAACTATTCATCTTAGGTGGTCGATTAACATTCTTCACCGTCAATAATACTGGATGAACTACTTTGAATTCCCCATCAGAAGCAATAAAATTTATTCCAAATTGTTTATATTCATCATTAAAACGACGATTTAAAAAATCAGATTTAGCATAAATATTATTCAAAAACCCAGGCTTTCTCTCCGAAACAATATCATAATCTGGAGTCCAAGAAAAAACTTGGTTCTTAAAAGAAGCTCCCCGAGGTAATTCTGCTACAGAAATATTCAATTTATCTCCATCTGGATCAGTAGCATCTACATACATTCCAAATTTTTGATTTTCATTAATTTTAAAATAATCTTTCTTAATCTTAAATGTCGGCCGCCGATTCTTATTCTTCACCACCACATTAACAAATTTAGTATCGCTAGTTTTCCCATCAG
The DNA here is from genome assembly GCA_964434885.1 of uncultured Methanosarcinales archaeon. Taxonomy (GTDB): domain Archaea; phylum Nanobdellota; class Nanobdellia; order Woesearchaeales; family GW2011-AR9; genus CAYSWQ01. Next base: position 14,345 of record CAYSWQ010000011.1, read on the forward strand.
AAGCCATCACTTTCACAGTATAATTTCCAGCATCTCCAAAACTTGTTTTCCAAACTCCTTTTGAATTAAAAGGTTGCTCAAATCGATATTTAACGATATCTTTATCTGCATCATTAGCTATTGGTTTTAAACTCACCACTTTTGTTTCACCTACCACAATATTATTCATCTGTGATAAAAGAGGTTTTTGATTTTTATTAACAACTTTCAAAACCAATGATTTGTTACTACAGACTTTTTTACCACACACAACAATAGGTACAGAAACTTTCTTCGACTGAGCAAAAATAAATTTTTCTAATTTAATACGATTCAAGAAATTAGTAAAAAAATTAACTTTTCTTTGTACAACATTATAAGAAGGAATCCATTCTAAAATACCATTATTCAATTTCGCTCCAGTTGGTAAATTAGTAGCAGTAATCGACAAGTTATCTTTGTCAGGATCAGCTACTAATTTATTCAAATTAAGAACTAATCTCTGTCCTTCATTCACTTTAATTTCTTGAAAATTAATTGTCGGAGCCCGATCAACATCTTCAACAACTAAAATAATAGTTTGGCCAATTACAAACTTACCATCAGTAAAATTAACTGACACAGTATAATTACCTGCATCATTATAACCTGCCTTCCAAACTCCTTTTTCCAATGGGGAAGAAAAAGTATATTTTAGTTTATCTCCATCCAAATCAACAACAGGTAATTTCAAAGTTATTTTTTCTCCTTCCTTAACCGTAATCAAACTAGGCAATCTCAAAACTGGAGCCCGATTAGTATTATTAACCAAAACATTCCAAGATTTAAAAATCTCATCTTGTCCATCTGAAACTTTAACCAAGACTTTATGTTTTCCCGCACTAGAATAATTAAAAACATGTTCAAAAGATTTTTCTTGAGAATAATTAATTCCATCTACTTGCCACAAAACATTGACTTTATCATTATCTACATCCTTAACATCTACTTTAAAATTAATTTTTTGTCCTTCTTTAACAACCACGTCAGTTTTAGGAGAAAAAGAAGTTATTCCAGGAGGTGCATTTTTATTTTTAATTACTAAATTAATATTTTCTTTAATCAAAAATTCACCATCGCTAACCACTACTTTAGTTGAATATTTTCCTGCATCAAAATAAGAAGTATCCCAAACACCTTGTTGATTAAATGGTTTTTCATAAGTAATTTTTAAATCATCTTTGTCTGGATCAGAAATTAATTTTTTCAAATCAATTTTATCTCCTTCTTGATTTACTAAACTAGTATCTTTAATCTTAGGTGGTTGATTTTTATTCTTAACTATTAAAGTAATCTTTTCTTCCACTTCATTACGGCCATCAGAAACCAAAATTTTAGTCTTATATGTTCCTGCATCATTTAAAGTTGTTTGCCATTCTCCACTCTTATTTAATGGGGAGAAATAATAAACAAATACTTTATCTTGATCTAAATCAGAAACAGAAGGTTTCAATTTAACCAAATCCCCTTCAACAAATGTGAAAGTAGTAGTTGAAGTTTTCGCAATTAATGTATTATTTGTAACTGCTTCTACAACCAGAACAGCAGAAAATAGTGAAACTAAAAAAAGAAAAAATACAAAAATTAAGCTATTTTTTGACGGCATTGTTCATTCTGCCCTAACCTAATTTGATTTCACCAATAGTTGGTGGTCTGTTTTGATCAGTAATAGTCAAAGCAGAGGTTTTGGTTATTTTCTCTTTTCCATCATCTACAGTCACCACTACACTATATACTCCGTGATCTGTATAACTTGTCTGCCAAGCACATTTATCTGAGCAAGACTTAGCTACTTCTCCAGATTTCAAAAACTGACATCCAGTTGAACAAGAGATAACAATGGAAACATTTAGAGGATCTTTATCCAAATCACTTACTGTTGGAGCAATTTCTAATTTTTCTCCTTCTTTAACAGTTAAATCTTTTAAACCACTAACTTTTGGTAAAACATTAACATCTTTAACTGTCAACAAAAATTTCTCTTTGCTTTCTAATTCTCCGTCTGAAGCACTAATCACCACTTCATATTCACCAGCACTTGTATGATCAGTAGCCCAAAGTCCTTTTGATACAGGTTCAGATAATTTAACAGTTACTGAATCTCCGTTTGGATCAATTACTTGTGGTTCTACTTTTACTGTTTCTCCTTCTTTAACAATTCTATCTTTAATTGTCTTGATTACTGGAGGTACATTAACTCTTTCCACTACAAGTAAAACATCTTTTTTACTTGTCAATTTTCCATCAGTAGCTGTAATAGTCACTACATATTCTCCTGCATCTCCATAGTTGGTTTTCCATTTTCCCTGTTGGTTCAAAGGTAATGAAAAACTATAAGTTATTTTATCTTTGTCTGGATCATCAATTTTAACATTCAAATTAACCAATTCACTTTCTTTTACAGAAATTTTTTGTAATTTAGAAGTATCAGTTTTTTGATTTAAAGGAACTTTAATCGCATCTTTCTTAGTATCAGCAGTTTTATTTGTGGCATCTTTAGTACCTACTACTGCCCCAGTTATTTTACTGGTGTCTTTTGTTGTATCTTTCGTTCCAGCAGTTTTATTATCTGCCAATCCCAATTCTTTTTCAATCTCTGCAATTTCCTTAATCAAATCAGTATCACTACTGCTTGTTTTAGTTGGCTGATAAGATTTATAATTTAAACAACCAGTTAACATAACTACAGAAACTAACATAACTAACAATAAAATTCCACTCTTTTTCATTATTCTCATAATACACACCCCTCGTGATATACTTTTTTTAAATTAATTTAGCATTCCAAAATGATAACTGGTATTTAAAGATTTAGACACAAGAGAGTATATACTAAAAAAGTTATTTCATGGAGAATAAAAATATGGCCCCGTCCAACATTATTCAACAAGTAAACAATTGGACAAAGTATATTAATAAGTTCATCTTTATTAAATCAGTGAAAAGATGAAATTACCAAAATACATGAACCCAAATTTAGCTGAAGAGATTGGTCTGCATCTGGGAGATGGTAGTATGAATTATTACAACAATAAAGGATTATATCAATTAAGAGGACATTTACATGATGATAAAAAACATTATAACCAAAGAATTAAATTTCTCTATAAAGAATTGTTTGATTTAGAATTAAGTTTACGAGAAATGCCTTCTTGCGGAGTTTATGGTTTCCAAATATGGTCTAATGAACTAGTTAAATTTAAAGAAAGTTTAGGTTTGCCGAAAGGCAAAAAGATTGATTTTTCAATTCCTGAAAGCATAATAAACAATTTAGAGTTTTGTAAACATTTTCTACGTGGCTTCTTTGATACTGATGGCTGCCTATATATCGAAAACAAAAATGGTAAACCTTACCCAAGAATAGAAATAACTAGTATCTCAATTAATTTTTCTAAACAACTCAAAGAAATATTAATTAAATTAGGATTTAAATTGTCACTTTACACAGAAAAACGCAAAAAACATGGTTGGAAAGATTTACATAGAATAATTATCAGAGGAAATAAAATGGCCAATAAATGGTTTTCTGAGATAAATCCAAAAAATCCTAAACATATAAAAAAGTTCATTAAAATAAATGGTGGCCCCGCGGAGATTTGAACTCCGGACCTTTATCGGGATTTCTCCTCACGATATCCGCTAACTTAGTATCAGTTTCGCAACAAGTTGCTCGTGCGCTCTACCAAGCTAAGCCACGGGGCCGTGAATTCCTAAAATAAGTCCCTATTTTTAAATATTTTGGAGAATTGGTACTCAGATAACTTTATCAATAAAAAATAAAGAAGTTAATAAAATTTATATAATGGGGTGGTTTCTATTTCAATCATGAGTGAAACTCCAAAAGTTGGCATCGGCGTAATTATTATTAAAGACGAAAAAGTATTAATTGGTAAAAGAATTGGTAGTCATGCTCAAAAATATTCTATTCCCGGAGGACATGTTGATATTGGTGAAACCTTTGAAACTGCAGCAATTAGAGAAATTAAAGAAGAAACTAATTTAAATATCATTAATCCTAAGGTAATCGCCATAACTAATAACCTACATACTTTTGATCAAGAAGGCAAACATTATGTTTCAATTATTTTAGTAGCTGAAAGTTTTTCTGGAGAATTACAAAGAACAGAACCTCATCGTTGTGCAGAATGGCTTTGGTGTAATCCTAATGAATTACCAACACCACATTTTGATGCCAGTCAAAAAGCCATATCTTGTTGGTTAAAAAAAACCCATTACGTTGGATAAATTTTTAAATCAATTCTTTTATTATTATCTTATTGGGGCCGTAGTGTAGCTTGGAAGAGTAAATTCAATTTGCTCTGAGTTACTATCACTGACGGCTGGGGTAGCATTCGCTTACAGAAGTCGTCTAACCGGGGTTCAAATCCTCGCGGCCCCAATCAAATATAATCTTTAATCCTCTTATGCATTTCTTCATGTACTAACCAAATAACCAATATTACAGCATCTATATGAGGAGCAAAATTAGCTATTCCAAATTGTGGACAAAAATTATTAATAAACAAAGGCCAAATATATTCTTTAGCTCCACCAAAAGTGCAATCCAACACTAAATGTAAAAACCAACCAGCAGAAATAACTCCAAAAATCCCAGCCCACTTTTTGTTCTTCCCCCAATAGAATAACAAACCAAATAATAAAAACAATAGTGGAAATAACAATGAGTGGGTAAACATGCCATGAATATCAATTGTTGTACCTTTAAAAAAATTATATATCCATCCAATAACAAAATCAATATCTGGAAACAATCCTGCAATACCTCCCACTATTAACAAATATCTACGAAACTTTCTCCTTCCAAAAACATAATGACGAAATAAATCCAAAATCACAATTGTCAATATTATATGAGTTACTGCTAAAGCCATAAAAAAAGTAAATTCTCAAAGAATATAAACTTGTTGGTTAAACTAATCTAAACAAATATTCCCTTGACTCAATTCTAAAAACAAATTTTTCATATTTGGAGACAACAAACAAGAACTAAGTTTGTTAATAGAAATATATTCAAAATGGTCAAAAGTTTCTGGTTCTTCAATTCGAGGAAACTGATTCTTTTTTATTTTGGCCAAAAACCAAATATAATTAAGTTCACGACCTTCATGTTCAAATTCTTTGGCACCAATCTTTTTCACAATTTCAACATCACATCCTAATTCTTCTTTTAATTCTCTTATCGCTGCTACTTCTGGTGTTTCATGATCATCTATTTTTCCACCAGGCAATTCATACCAAGAAGTTTTTTTTCTATTTAATAAAAGAATTTTATTTTCTTTAATGATTACGCATCCTGCTAGATTAACATCATTCATATTAAAAGTATGGACCAGCCGAGACTTTCAAATTAATTTTTGAACTCGGGATCACCCGATCTTTAGATCAAAAAGCCGTTGACTTAATTGCATGCCAACCGGGCATTCTACCAGACTGAACTACTGGCCCATCCAAATGAGTCTTTCTTGTTTTTTTAAAAAACTTTTGTCATTTAAACAATAAACTTATAAAATATAAAATAATCCTCAAAACATGAAAGAGGTTGTTAAAAAAGAGATTTTAAATTTGTTATCTCAAGCTTTTGCAATTCTAAAAGAAAGAAAAGAAGAAGATTCGGAAAGATTAAAAAAATTAAGTAACAAAGGAATTGAAAGTATTGCTTTATACAAAGATATGGATCTTATTTCAGTAACTGTAATGATTTATTCTTTATCTAAAATTGTCTCTTGTATTTCTCCCACCGATTATCAATATTTAATTAAGGATGTGGAAAAAGCAAACAATTCTCTACAAAAAAATAAATTTACATTATATAATAAAAGTATCAGACTAATTTACAAAATCATCCACAAATGTGATGCTCAAGTAAAAGTTCATTTAGGAGATGTTATGCATGCTGCTAGAGTTAAGAAAAGTGCAGTTCTTCTAAGCAAAGGATTATCCATTGGACAAGCTGCCGGATTGATGGGATTATCCAACTGGGATCTACAAAAATATGCTGGAAAAACTACTGCTTATGAATCCCACCATGAAGCTATTCGTGCTGATCAACGCTTAATGAATTCACTAAAAATGTTTGGGGTAATTTCAAAATGAAATCTTTTCCAAATAACAAGCCCGAAAAAAAGGAGGATAGAAAATGGTAAAATCTCTTTTTTTAGATGTT